>JACCYC010000191.1 GCA_013696665.1 Burkholderiaceae bacterium
CCGTGGCTGGAGATGGACATCGGCCGCGGCATCAACCTCAACCTCAACTACACCCACCAGCGCCTGCGCCGCGATGGCGGTACGGCGTTCGATGCCAAGGTGATCGACAGCCGCATCAGCTGGCAACTCGATCCTCGTCAACGCCTGCGGCTTTCGCTGCAAGGCAGCGACGTGGCGCGCGATCCGGCCTTGTACACGCGGCCGGTCAACCGCCGCGCACGGGATCTCGCCTCGCAGTTGTTGTACTCGTACAAGCTCAACCCGCGCAGCGCGTTGTATGCGGGTTATTCGCAGGGTGGTTATTCCGGCAATCTGCAGAACGACTTGTTCGCCAACAGCCGCAATGTCTTCCTGAAACTCAGCTACGCGTGGCAGCCGCAGTTTTGAGCGGGCCGGACGCGATCCGTTGCCAGTAGACACGCGTGCGTTATCGACATCGAGTTCATCGTGGGAGCCGGGCAGGAGGTGCCGCCGCCCCAGCCGCCGGTACAGGCGTGCCCATGCAGGCACGATGCAAAATCGACACGACGCCGTGCCCGGTTGCGAAAAACTGGAGCGGTGCATGGCCCCGCAACGCGTGCGTCAAATGCTGTAGCCGGTATGGATCGCCACGATCCCGGCGCTCAGGTTCCTGAAGTCGCAGCGCGAAAAACCAGCCGCTTCCATCATCCCCTTCAATGCCTCCTGCGGCGGGTGCTGTCGGATCGATTCGGCAAGGTACTGGTAACTCCCGGCGTCCTTTGCAAACAGCTTGCCCAGCTTCGGCAGGATGCTGAACGAGTGGAAGTCGTACAGCGGTTTGAACCACTCGGCCGTCACCTGTGAAAACTCCAGCACACGCGCCTGACCACCGACCTTCAACACGCGGTGCATTTCGCGCAGCGCCGCATCCTTGTCGGTGACATTGCGCAGTCCGAACGCGATGGTCACCGCATCGAAACTCGCATCGGGGAACGGCAACGCCTGCGCATTGCATTGCACGTACTCGAAGCCGCGCACGTTGCCACGATCGATCATGCGGTCGCGGCCGACGGTCAGCATGCCGGCATTGATGTCGCCCAGCACGATCTCCCCGTCAGCGCCCACGCGCTCCTTCAACAACGCCGCGATATCGCCCGTGCCGCCCGCGAGGTCAAGCACGCGATCGCCCATTTTCACCTGCGACGTCGCCACGAAATACCGCTTCCACACCCGATGGATGCCGAGGCTCATCAGGTCGTTCATCAGGTCGTAGTTGCCGGCCACGGACGAGAAGACTTCACCGACCAGCTTCTGCTTGTCGGCGGTGGGGACTTCGCGGTAGCCGAAGTGGGTGGTGTCAGGTTTGCCGGATTCGTTCATGGGTAAAGTTTAACGCCGCCGGTCCGGGAACAGGTGTCACTGCAAATACTGTTTGACAAAGAATCGGTTGATCGATAAACAGGAACGCAAGGGTGTTGGTCGCCGGCAATCGCTGGCATGGCAAGGAGCAAGCCTTTCTACCTGCGAGTTCAGACGCCGATCCCGATTCTCCATAACGCAGCCATCGTATTGCGAGCAGACGCGTGGGATGCAGATGCCTACGGACAGGTGAGCAATTTTCCTGGCAGCGGCACCGATTCAACCAGGACAGCAAAATTCATACATGACTCAAGGAGGAACGCATGCGCTTTTTACACGCTTGTTTTAAATCACGGCCACTTTTCACCATTGGGCTGCGTCGCGCCGCATTGGTAGCCGTTCTGCTTCTTGGCACCCCGACGGACAACGTCTATGCCGCAACCGCGCCAGCTTCACTGAGCAAGGTCGAGAAGGCTCGGATTGAAGTCATGCTGACCGATGAGCTACAGCGCATCGTCAACACCCAGAAGCGCATTGAAGGCCAAGGCACACATGTCACGGTCAAGGTCAGGCTCGACACCCGTACTGAAATGATCGTGGTCGACCTGGGCAAGAACTACGTGCCGCGCTACTACGGCGATCTTGAAGTAGAGGGCTTGCTGCGCGAGCTGACGATTGGTGCGTCCGATTTGCTGATGGGGATCATCAGCATCCAGGGTGTGGAATTCCGGTATGGCGGCAAGGAGATTTACCACTATTTCCCGGATGAGCGGCCGCCCAATTCAACTCCCAGGAAGAATGCAACGGGGCCAGCAGCAAGCACTACAGTCGTAGTTGCCGCCGGCCATGGCGCTTATTTCCACTACGGATACAACGACTGGCGTTTCCAGCGTGATCCGTTCAACGGGATCCAGGAAGACTTGATTACACCGACCTATGCCGAGGAACTGACAAGCTGGATGGAAGAACGTAGCAGGGCGACGATTCTTAGTCCGCGCTCACATTCCACCACAGCGCTACATACGCCGAGCGGTAAATCATGGTGGCAGATAGCGGCGCGATACAACTTGGAAGCGACCTTTCCGGATAATTCGAGCATTTGGAATTCTGGAAAATACCCAAGCACCGCGCCGCTGCGTGATTATTATCAGGACATCAACAGCAGGCCGCGGTTTGCCAACCATGTCGGCGCCAGTACGCTGATCCATTTGCATACGAATGGACTCCCCGGCAATCCAACAGCGAGCGGAACGCGATTGTTCCACCATGCGGGCCGTGCCGTGGATCAATCGCTGGGTAACAGCATCCTTTGCTGCATGAAGGAACTGATCCATGCCAAGGAACCTTATGAAAACTATACGGTGCCAGATCAATCAACTGCGGCCACTGACAATGGGGAAAATTCGCAGGCGACAATGCCATCGGTCATCGTCGAAGTCGGCTTCCATACCAATGCCAGCGACGCGGCCGCGTTGGAGGACCCGGTCTTTCGTACGGCGGCTATGAAGGGCGTGGAAAAGGGCTATCGATTGAATGCGGAAAACAAACCCTGTGAACCATTCGGGATCGCCAGCATCCCGAACGCGGCCGGCCCGCAAAATGAGCCTATCCAGCATATCGTCAACTACCGAGGCTTCCCGCAGTTTCCAGTGAAAGCGAAAATGGAGTTCGTGTCCTGCCAGAGCGGTTGGACCTGCAACCACTTTGAAGTGACGTTTGCGAGCAGCGTGCTATCGCCGCTCGTCTACACGACGACTTGTAGAGTTGCGTCTCCGAGACCCCCTGCGAGCTTTCGCGTTCGAACAACGCTGATCGATGATGACGGGGTCAAGGCCGATCCAGTGGAGCACAGCTACACTTGCACGACTCCTGCAACTTAGCTATGCAGGCTGGGTTGAATTCATCGGCCCAGCCATGCTCGGCAGCCAAAAACGCTGGGTTGGTGGGGCAAGCCCGCCAACGGTCAAAGAATGTATCGGCTCAAGTCAGGGTCTTGGACCAGCTCGCCCAAATGCGCATCGACATACGCGCGATCGATGCTGACGCTGTTGCCGCCGCGATCGGGCGCTTCGTAACTCAGCGTATCTAGCAGGCGTTCAAGCACGGTGTGCAACCGGCGGGCGCCGATGTTTTCCTGGCGTTCGTTGACTTGTGCTGCGATCTCGGCAAGCCGGTCGACTGCGTCTTCGGTGAACTGCAACTCGACGCCTTCAGTTTTCAGCAACTCGACGTACTGCCGCGTCAACGACGCTTTCGGTTCGGTGAGGATGCGCACGAACTCATCCTTGCCGAGCGCACTGAGTTCGACGCGGATCGGGAAGCGGCCCTGCATTTCCGGGATCAGGTCGCTGGGTTTCGCAAGATGGAACGCGCCCGACGCGATGAAGAGGATGTGGTCGGTTTTCACTGCGCCGTACTTCGTGCTGACGGTGGAGCCTTCGACCAGCGGCAGCAGGTCGCGTTGCACGCCTTCGCGACTGACATCGGCGCCGTAGCCTTCCGATCGCTTGGCGACCTTGTCGATCTCGTCGATGAAGACGATGCCGTGTTGCTCGCAGGCGTCGATGGCGGCCTCGCGGATCTCGTCCTCGTTGACCAGCTTGCCGGCTTCCTCCTCGATCAGCATTGGGCGCGCGGCCTTGATCGTGACCTTGCGGGCCTGGGTCTTGTTGCTGGCGAGTTGCGAGAACATCGATCGCAGCTGCTGGCCCATCTCCTCCATGCCGGGCGGCGCCATGATGTCGACGCCGACACTCATCGCCGTCTCCACTTCGATCTCGCGTTCGTCGAGCGCGCCGCTGCGCAGTTGTTTGCGCAACTTGGCGCGGGTGTCGTTGGCTTCCGGCGAGTTGACCTGTGCCGACGGTTCGGTGCCGATGTCGATCGTGGTGCTGCCGGCGGCATGGTTGGTGAAGCCGAACCCGCTGGGCGCGCGCCGCGGCAGCAGCGCATCGAGGATGCGGTCTTCGGCGCGCTCTTCGGCTTGGGTACGCACGCGCTGCTTGGCCTGCTCGCGATACAGCTTGACCGCGGTATCGGCGAGGTCGCGGATGATCTGCTCGACATCCTTGCCGACGTAGCCGACCTCGGTGAAGCGCGTGGCCTCGACCTTGACGAAGGGCGCGTTGGCCA
>JACCYC010000200.1 GCA_013696665.1 Burkholderiaceae bacterium
CGATGAAAGCGCAAAGAAGGCGACGCAATTTGACTGGCATGACGTGCATGTGGACTCCTACACAAGGTTTGCGGCATGGTACCGAGCGCCACCGCCACACGCAAAGAACTTCTTCGCCAGCGTCTCATAAGGAATCACCAAGCCTGGGATCGTAAAGACCTGTCACACATACGCGGCGCAGCTCGAACTGGATGCAGCTCTCTCTCGATTTGCTACCAGAGTTTGACGCAAGGCCCGCTGGCGACAAATGGCTGCGGCACGGTGCCGGGCTGCGCCGGCGCGTCTTCAAACGACACCGCGAAGCGCGCCACTTTTGAAAGCAGCGTCTCTGAGCTCAAAGTCATTTCAAAAGATGTGCTGCCGGGGGGCTTCGTTGCCGAAGCAACGCCAAGTGCGAAGGCTGCACCCTCCCGCGGGAATGCCCAGACCTGTATCACTTTGCCCGCGGGCACCGTGATGGGCCGTAAAAATTTCACTGTGACGCGCTTGCCGTGACGCGTGGAGCTGATTAGCAGCGCCGGGGCGTCTTCGTCATCAAGCAACAGGCCCACGTAACTTTGCGGCAGCGCTTGCTCGCGCTGTGCGAGGCCGTCGATTGAAACAAACACTTCGGGCATCAACCGCACGAGGGCAAATGTAAGAACAGCGCCGAACGCGAAGCCGACGGCGGGTTTCCACAATGCCGACCAGAATGAGCGCGGTACTGCGCGCGCAACCAGTCGGGATCCGATGCGGGACTGAATCGCCGCCCATGCGCGTGGCGGCGGTTCGACGGGAGGCAGTGAGCTTGCTAGCAGCGCGAGTTGATGCTCCCACTGTTCGACCGCGGCGCGTGCGTTCGGCAAACTAGTCAGCAGCGTCGCGAAGCGACGGCGTGCGCCGCCACGCAGCGTGCCGAGCACGTACTCCGACGCTAGGCGATCGAGAAGATCGGAACGGTCGTAATTCACTACCCGTTCTCCATGCAGGCCTTTAACCGTTCCAGGCCCCGCCGGACCCACGCTTTGACGCTGCCAAGCGGCGCCCGCATGTGCGCGGCCACCTGCGAGTGCGACATGCCGTGGTAATACGCCAGCGCCAGGCATTGTCGGTGCGACGCGTCGAGTGCTTCCATGCAGCCGCGGATAGCCAGCGAATCAGTCGCCTGTGTTAGCAATTGCAGAGGACTGGGACGTTCGTCCGGGATATCGGCCTCCTCGCCATCGGCAGCCAGTGAGCGCGCTGTTTCATGTCGTGTGGACGCGCTGCGCACAACATCCAGCGCCCTGTTGCGAACAATCGATATCAGCCACGTCATCGGCTCGCCCGCTGACGCCTGATAACCGCCCGCGTGCTTCCAAACGCTCACGAAAGACTCCTGAAGAACGTCCTCGGCAACGTCGCGCCGGTTCAACATACGGAGCGCGACGGCAAACAGATGCGCACTGGTGGCCTGATACACACGCGCAAATGCCGAGCGGTCGCCCAGCGCAACGCGCGCTAGATCCTTTTGCAGTTGCCCGGAATCTTTCATCGACCGACGAAAGTGTAGGGCGAAACATGCCCGCTTCACTGCCGCGACTTACACTCCCGCCCGCACTGCGGTGGAGGCAATCGTGTCCGAGCAATCAACGAATTCGACGACAGTGGTGCGCCACTTCAGGCAGATCCTGCTGTGGCCGCTGCAGTTGATGCCGATTCGGCCCGGCTCGCAGATTCAGGAACACTGGGAACTGCTCGATCAAGAGATCGCCGAGAACCCGTGGCGTGAATTGCTCGACGAGTTCACGCCGGACGGCAAAGAGTTTCAGCTGCGTCACTACGGCGAATTCGTCACGTTCCTTCCGTACGTGCAGCGGTTTATCTACGGCGAGAGCCGCGCCAAAAAGGAAAGCGGCAACAAGGACGAGGAGCCCGGCAGCTCCCCGATGCGTGTGTACCGGCGGCACGACATCGCATCCGTGCGGATGGTCACCAGCCCCGGCGCCGAGCCGATCGTTCTGACGATTGCTCATGTGGATCTGTACTTCTTCTACGACATCGACGTCGTGA
>JACCYC010000216.1 GCA_013696665.1 Burkholderiaceae bacterium
TTCAACTCGACGGCCGCGGATTGCCGCAGTGGGAAGACACGATCAAAAAACTGCCCGGCAAATTCGTCATCGATCACGTCGGCAAATATCTCGAGCCTGTCACCGTGGATCACGCAGCGTTCAAGTCGCTGCTGCGCCTGCTGGACACCGGACGCTGCTGGGTCAAGCTGTCTGCGCCTTACGAAACTTCGAAAACCGGCGCAACGAAATACGACGATGTGGGCCAACTCGCCACGGCGCTGGTCAAACACGCGCCCGGACGCATGCTGTGGGCAAGCAACTGGCCGCACCCATCAGCGCCGAGAGACAACATGCCAGATGACGCCGACCTGATCGACCTGTTGCTCGACTGGGCGCCGGACGATGCAACCCGAAAGAAAATTCTGGTCGACAACCCAGCGGAGCTGTACAACTTTCGATAGCAACCGGCGCTACACCGCGCCATGCGCCTCGACGTAGAACGCGTACAGGGAATGACAGCTCGCCATGTAGAGACGGTTGTTCTTGGCGCCGCCGAAGCACAGGTTGGCGCAACGCTCCGGCAGCTTGATCATGCCGATCGCCTTGCCTTGCGGATTGAAGATCACGACACCATCCAGGTCTTCTGGCTTGCCGCGCAATTGAAACACCTTGCGGCCGCCGACCTCGGTGGCCTCGGACATCAACGCGCCGTTGCTGCCGTAGCCACACCAAAGGTTGCCGTCGCGATCGACCTTGAAACCGTCGAGTGCCCCGAAATCGGCGGCATCGACGACCTTGATCTTGTTGCTCAACGTTGCGTCGGCGTTGACGTCGAAGCTCCAGATGCTGCGGTTGGGCGTGCCCCTCCATTCGACTACGTACAGCTTCTTCTCGTCGGGCGAGAACGCAATGCCATTCGGGTTAAGAAGGTCGGTGATCACTGCCGAGAGTTTGCCGTCGGCGCCCAGCCGATAAACGTTGGTAGTGGCCTGCTCGCTCTTAGCGCGCGAGCCTTCCCATTCGCCGTTGATTCCAAATAATGGATCGGTGAACCAGATGCTGTCGTCGGACTTGACCGCGATGTCGTTCGGCGCATTTAAGCGTTTGCCCTCAAAACTATCCGCCAGTACGGTGATCTTGCCGTCCTTCTCCGTGCGTGTCAGGCGCCGGGTGACGGAATGCTCGGCCGTAATCAGACGACCTTGACGATCGCGTGCATTGCCGTTTGCCCAATTGGCCGGCTGCCGGAAAACGGTGAAGCTGCCGTTTCTCTCGCTGTACTTCATGATGCGATTGTTGGGAATGTCGCTCACCAGCACGTACCCACCCTCTTCAGGGAAGTACACCGGCCCTTCCGCCCAACGCATGCCCGAGGCGACTTGCTCCACGGTGCTGCTGTAGATGCGGTACTTGGCGAAGCTGGAGTCAAGAATCAACACCGCAGGGTCGGGGTAACGCTGGTTGGGCTTGAACTCGAAGACTTGCGCCATGGCGCTGCCCGCGACCGAGGAGGTCGCGAGAGTTGCCAGTCCAGTAGTCGTGGAGGTTCTCAGAAAACGCCGGCGCGCGGTGTCGGTCTTGTCGCGTTGCATGGTTGTCTCCGTTGTTATGGTCGAGTGGCGCCGATCAGAATAATCAATGCGCGCCTGCGCAACACGGCGCCTGAAAGGACGATCAAGTGGTGGAGAAGAGGAGGATCGAACTCCCGACCTCTGCATTGCGAACGCAGCGCTCTCCCAGCTGAGCTACTTCCCCGGATCGCGCAGCAACAAAACCTGAGCGCGAGCACCAATGTTAACCGCGCGCCAAATCGTTGTCCAAGCGCGGCTAGACTTCCCCTATGACACCTGACGTCCAATTTCTGGAACGCGAGTACAACGCCCGCGCTTCGATTCCGGAGCATGCGCAGATCTTTGCGCGCTGGGCCGAGCAAGGAGCGGCCGCGCGGCGCTTACGCGCGTGCGAGCCCGATCTGCAGTACGGGTCGCTGGATATTGAGCGGCTGGATATTTTCCACTCGCATCAAAGCGACGCGCCGCTGTTTGTCTTCATTCATGGCGGCTACTGGCGATCGCTCGACAAGTCTGACTTCTCGTGGATTGCACCGCCGTTCCTGCAACACGGCGTTGCCGTTGCACTGACCAACTACGGTCTCGCGCCGCAAACGTCGATTGAAGACATTGTGCGCCAGCAACTGAAGGCGCTCGGTTGGCTGTTTCGCAACGCTGAGCGGTTGCGCTTCAACCCGGATCGAATCGTAGTGGCCGGTCACTCGGCCGGCGGACATCTAACCGCGATGCTGATGGCTGCGCTCTGGCAGCAATTTGATTCGACTTTGCCAAGCAGCCTCGTGAAGGGTGGACTCGCCATCAGCGGGCTGTTCGACCTGCGGCCTTTGGTGCGTCTTCCTTTCGTCAACACAGACCTGAAACTCGACAACGCGCGTGCGAGAGCACTGTCGCCGCTGTTGATGCCGAGTGCGACCGCGGCGCCGCTGGTGACCGCAGTGGGCGCAATGGAATCGAGCGAGTTCAAGCGGCAGTCGACCGAGCTGGGTGCTGCGTGGCGCAACAACCTCGTACGTCACCTGGATTTACCGCACACCAACCATTTAACAGTGTGCGACGAACTGGCGAACCCGGCGTCGCCGCTATTCGACGCAGCGCTCGACTTGATCGGCCGCGCTCACGGTCGGTAAGGTCATTGAATTCCAAGCGCTTTCGCGCGCGCCTGGGTCAGCGCATGTACATGGCGAATCGTGGGGACTGCGATTGACGCACGCTCTGCAAGCTCGATCACGCTGCCGACAATCGCGTCGAGTTCGAGCCGACGATGCTGTTGCAGATCCTGCAGCATCGAAATTTTGGCCCCGCCCAGCTGCCGCGCGAGGTCGATCCGCTGCTCCACCGTCATCGGCACCGGCACGCCGTAGTGCTCTGATACCTGCATGCCTTCACGCATCATTGCGCGAATCACGTCCAGAACATCTTCGTCCGCAACGATCTCGCTCATCAGATAGCCGGTCAGCGCCGCGATCGGATTAAACGACAGATTTCCGACCAGCTTGGTCCAGACATCGAGCCGGATGTTCGTTGAGCGCGTGGCTTCAAACCCGGCCGCGTCCAATGCGGACGCAACGCGTTGCAAACGCTCGCTGACACCGCCGGAGGGCTCGCCAAGGATGATGCGTGAGCCGTTGGTGTGATGGACCTCGCCGGGGCTGCGGACTTCAGCTGCAATGTGAACCACGCAGCCCAGGATATGACGTGGCGCGATTGCGTTGAACATTGAGCCATCCGGGTCGAGCGCCCGCAGGCTCGTTCCCTCGAGCGCACCTCCCACGGCGTGGAAGTACCACCACGGCAGACCATTGATTGCCGGTACCAGAACGGTCTGGTCGCCGATCAGTGTGCGCATGCGCGGCAGCATCGCGGCGATCGCATGTGCCTTCAAGCCAATGATGACGAGATCGTGCTGTTCGAATCTGGCGGGATCGTCGCCCGCGGGCAAACGATAGTTGCCGGAGAACTGGCCGACACGATCGACCAGCGTCAATCCATCGGCGACGATGGCGGCAAGGTGCGCGCCCCGTGCAATCAGCGTGACTTCGTGTCCTGTTGCCGCCAGCTTTGCGCCGATCACAGCGCCGATCGAGCCGGCGCCGACCACCGCCACACGCATCAGCCGGGCGTGCTCGCGGCGCGCTCACGCCGCCACTGGTTCTTGCGCTGCGTCCACTCGTCGAGACGAGCACGCGCAGTTTTGCTTTCTTCCTGCATCTGCATCTCGGAAGCAAGCTGCGCGGTTAGTTCAATGCGGATGCCATTCGGATCGAAAAAATAAATCGACTTGAAAATTTCATGGTCGGTCACACCGATCACTTCGTGTCCATGCGCTTGCAGCCGCGCCTTGACTCGCTCAAGCTCGTCGACGGTATCGACCCGCAGCGCAACGTGGTTGACCCACTCAGGAGTATTCGGTGACTTTTCCGCCGCAACATCGTCGCCGAGATCGAAGAATGCGATGCACGAACCGTCCCGCATGCGAAAGAAGATGTGCGTGTACGGGCAATATTCTCCGGTCGACGGCACATGATCGCTTTGGATGATGTGATAAAGCGGCAGCCCGAGAACGTCCTCGTAAAACTGTCGCGTTTCTTCCGCGTCCTTGCAGCGATGCGCGAAGTGGTGCAGCCCGTGAATAGGCGCAGTGCCCGGAAACGCTTGCTTCGAAACTGCACTCTTAGAAACGTTTGACATATCGCGCCTCCAACAATGCGGGCAGTCTAATCGGCGCCGAACGCTTCTTCGATGCGCCGCTTGTCCCACCCCGGTACGAGCGTCTCGATAAACGAATACACGAAACCGCGCAGGTAGGCACCTTCCTTGACCGCGAGGCGCGTGACGTTTCTGCCGAACAGGTGGCCGCACGGCAGCACCGCCACACCGTCGCGCTTTGAATCAACGGCCACGCCCGCCACGATCCCGACACCCATTCCGATCTGCACGTACGTCTTGATCACGTCGGCGTCAATTGCCTCGAGCACGATCGAAGGCGCGATGCCGGCCGCTGCAAATGCCGCGTCGATCTTCGCGCGTCCCGCGAACTGGTGCTCGTAAGTAATCAGAGGATGGCGTGCGAGATCCTTCAACCCCAATTTGCCCGGCGTTGTCACGAACTTGGCAAGCGGATGGTCCGGCTTGAGGATCGCCACATGCTGCCAGTCGTAGACTGGAATCGACAGCAGCCCCGCATGGTCGGCCAGTGACTCAGTCGCAATGCCAACGTCGGCCTGGCCATGCATCAGCATCGAGGCAATCTGCGGCGGGTTGGCTTGCAGCAGCTTCAGTCCCACTTGCGGATACTTGGCAGCGAACGTCTGGATCACGCTCGGCAAGACGTAGCGCGCCTGCGTGTGCGTCGTCGCCAGACGCAGCGTCCCTTCGGGACTGCCCGCGTAATCGCGCGCCAGTTTCTTCAGATTGTCGACGTCCTGCATGATGCGCTCAGCCGCATCGAGCACCATTTGCCCTGGCGCGGTCAGTCCCTTAACTCGCTTGCCATGCCGCGCAAAAATCGGCACACCCAATTCGGCTTCCAGGTCAATGATTGCCTTGGATATTCCGGGTTGCGACGTATGCAAAGCACGCGCCGCTTCGGTCAAGCTGAACTTGTGACGCGCTGCTTCGCGCAGGAAACGAA
>JACCYC010000232.1 GCA_013696665.1 Burkholderiaceae bacterium
TGATTGTCGACATGGCCGTCGAGCAGGGCGGCAATTGCGCACTCTCCGAGCTTGGCGCAACCGTGACAAAGCATGGCGTGCATATCATCGGCGAGCCCAACCTAGCGGCGACAGTGCCGACCGATTCATCGGCGCTATATGCGCGCAACGTGCTCGACTTCCTGAAACTGGTGACCGACAAGGACGGCAACTTCGTGCTTCCCGCAGACGACGACATCGTCGCGGCGTGCCTGCTATGCACCAATGGCGAAATAAAACGCAAGAACTAAGAGGCGCGAATGGAAGCGGTTCAACCGATCGTCATCAATCTGATCATCTTCGTGCTGGCGATTTATGTCGGCTTCCATGTGGTGTGGAACGTCACGCCGGCGCTGCACACACCGCTGATGAGCGTGACCAATGCAATTTCCGCCATCATCATCGTCGGCGCGATGCTGGCGGCGGCACTGACTGAAACGGTGCTCGGCAAGACAATGGGTGTACTCGCAGTGGCGCTCGCCGCGGTCAATGTGTTCGGCGGATTTCTCGTGACGCGCCGCATGCTCGAGATGTTCCGCAAGAAGCAGCCGAAGATTGCGAAGGAGTAGTCGATGACGTTGAGCATCAATGTCGTCGTGCTGCTGTACCTGGTCGCTTCGGTGTGCTTCATTCAAGCGCTGAAGGGACTGTCGCATCCGACCACCTCACGGCGCGGCAACGCCTTTGGCATGGCGGGAATGGCCATCGCAATGGTGACGACCATCGCGCTGGTCTACAAGCTTGCGCCGCAAGCTGCGACTGCAGGTCTCGCATGGGTGCTGGGTGGTTTGCTGATAGGCGGGACCGCGGGCACCGTGATGGCCAACAAGGTCGAAATGACCAAGATGCCTGAGCTGGTCGCGTTCATGCACTCGATGATCGGGCTTGCGGCAGTGTTCATCGCGATCGCCGCGGTTGCGGAGCCGTGGGCGTTCGGTATCGCCGCGCGTGGCAATCCGATTCCAACCGGCAATCGAATCGAGTTGTTTATCGGCGCGTTTATCGGCGCGATTACTTTTTCCGGTTCGGTGATTGCCTTCGGCAAGCTCTCCGGCCGCTACAAATTCCGGTTGTTCAGGGGCGCGCCCGTCGTTTTCAGCGGCCAGCATCTGCTCAACCTGGCGCTGGCCGTCGCAATGCTCGTCTTTGGCGCATGGTTTTCGATTACGCAGGAATGGATCGCCTTCTGGATGATGCTGGCGATTGCGTTTGCCCTTGGTGTGCTGATCATCATTCCGATCGGCGGCGCTGACATGCCGGTTGTGGTTTCGATGCTGAACAGTTACTCGGGCTGGGCCGCCGCGGGCATCGGGTTCTCTCTGAACAATTTCATGTTGATCGTGGCCGGCTCGTTGGTGGGTTCGAGCGGCGCGATCCTTTCCTACATCATGTGCAAGGCGATGAACCGTTCGTTCTTCAACGTGATTCTCGGCGGATTTGGCGGTGAAGTTGCATTGGCGGCGGGAACAACAGAGCAGCGCCCGGTGCGTTCCGGCTCGCCTGACGACGCAGCGTTCCTGCTCGACAACGCCGAGACCGTGATCATCGTGCCGGGCTATGGGCTCGCCGTGGCTCGTGCGCAGCATCCGCTGAAGGAACTGGCCAACAAGTTGATCGCGAAGGGCATCACCGTCAAGTACGCCATTCATCCGGTCGCGGGCCGGATGCCAGGACACATGAACGTGCTGCTCGCCGAAGCCGAGGTGCCCTATGACCAGGTGTTCGAGATGGACGACATCAATGGCGAGTTCAGCGAAGCCGACGTCGTGTTGATTCTGGGTGCCAACGATGTAGTGAATCCGGCCGCCAAGGATCCGAAATCCGCCATTGCCGGCATGCCCATCTTGGAAGCCTACAAGGCCAAGCAGGTCATCGTCAACAAGCGCTCGATGGCGTCAGGTTATGCAGGACTCGACAACGAGCTCTTTTATATGCCGAAGACAATGATGGTGTTCGGCGATGCGAAAAAAGTGGTGGAGGAGATGGGAAAAGCGGTGGGCTGAGCTGCAAGCCCACCGTTGCTCTGTGGCGCAAACGGACGCTGACTTGCCGCTTATTTGCCCGTAACTTGTCCGCGGATTTCGCCGCCCGGATTTTTCGCCGTATGCAGGTTGGCGTACCAACGACCGGCTGTCAGGTCCGCAGCTTGTGCGGCCGTCAGCGTTGCTTTGCCGCGAATCGGACTCGCAAGGTCACCGGTGTACGGGACGACAACGCCCGCATTGGCGCCCGGCATTGCCGGTCCGTGGAAATGACCTGCGGTGACGGGTCCGCTCAGCCCGGCATACGTAACGGTCCAGGTCAGAACATTTGTCGACTTGTCGAACGTAGTTTCGACCGTCCCGGTGCCGCCGGTGGTGACTGCGGGTACTTCCTGCGCGCCCGTGAGCTGGTTCTTCATGCTCATGTTCGAGCTGTCTTTGCCCATCATCGAATTCATCCAGGCACATCCCGACAGCGTTACTGCGGCAACCAATAGGGTGCCGTTGAGCGCGGTGCGATAAGAAATCATTGTGTCTCCTCGTTGAACAAGCGGCCGACACGGCTGCCGTTTTGACAAGCATAAACCGTTAACGATCGCGGCCACAAGACGCGAAGGCCTTTACGTCTGCACATCAGCGCCAGGCTAACCCCAGCTCTGTAGATTCAGAAACTCACGGCGAGTTTTTGGCCCATACGTAACGAAAGAAGGGTCGGCATCCGCGCGATATTCCTCGCGCTGCAGCGCGACCTTGTCTTGCCGCACGTGCTGTTTCAGTACGTCAGCTGCGACCGGATAAATCTTCAATGCATTCAGGCCGAAGATCTTTGCGCGCAATTGCCGAGTCACTTCGGGGTAGCCGTACTTGTCACGCAGCGCCGGCGCGATCTGAAACGCGCGGAATGCCTGGATCTGATCCTGCGGTGATCCGTACCAGATCGAGTCGGTACCCCACAACACATTGTTCTCGCCGCAATACTTGACCAGCTTGCCGATGGTGTGC
>JACCYC010000249.1 GCA_013696665.1 Burkholderiaceae bacterium
AGCGGCAACTCGTTATTCGTGTTGGGCGCGGCGCCAACGATCTTCATGTGCTTCGTCGCGACCTCGATCAATGCAATCGCGGTATCGGTTTCGCGATCCTCCCCCGGGGTTTGCCACGTGACGGCAACGTAGCGTCCGTCCGACGAGACGTCGAACTCGGGTTCAACGGACATCTCGCGCTTCGCGTCCGGTGTCAGATCGGCGCGATCCTTGCCTTCGTGCGAGTAGGCGATCACGTGCGTATTCGCCAGGTTGGCGTTCTCGTGCAGCCAGTGGTCCCAGTGCCGCACAGGCTGAGTACGAAAATGGCGAGCACTCGAACCCTTCTTCTCGCGATCGTGCGCGGCCTCGCGCTGCTTCTCGAGCTCGACGTCTGCCAGCACCGGTGCCAATACGACCAGGCGATCGGCACTTTTCGCGAACTTGAAACTCTCTACGCCAAGCGGTTCGTCGGTGAGCTGCTGCGGTTCGCCGCCAGCGGGCGGCAGAAGCCAAACCTGCATTCTCTTGTCCGCGTCTTCGTCGGCTTTGACTTCGGTGGGTTGCCGATTCGACAGAAACCCGAGCGCGCCGTCACTCCGAAAAAATGGAGCTACGTCCTTGGTGTCGCCACGCGTGAGTTGCGTCGCATCGCTTCCATCGGTGGGGATCCTCCAGATATCGGAGACGTATTTCACGCCATCGCGGTCGAGCCGCTGCGCCGAAATCGCAAGCCATGATCCGTCCGGAGAAGACGCGAGCTCCGACACTCGCCTTAGCGCAATGTGCTGTTCTACGGTGTATTGGGCACTTTTCATTTAAGTGTGTCGTTAAAGAGGGTCGGCGTGCGCGATCGCCGGGGCACGCGGCTTCAACGCGCGAAATCCAATGTCGCGTCGAAACTGCATGCCATCAAATGCAACTTCGTCAACTGCGTCGTACGCCCGTTTCTGTGCCGCTCTAACCGTTTCAGCCAGCGCGGTCACGCACATCACGCGGCCGCCCACAGCGACCAGCGAGTTGTCCACCCACTCAGTCCCGGCATGAAACGTGATGCAGTCGTCATCGTCTCCCGCAAGATGCGTCACCCGATCGCCGCGTCGCGGGTGATCCGGATATCCGTGAGAGGCAATCACGACACCGAGAGCGGTGCGCCTGTCCCATTGCGCCTCGACCTGATCCAGCCGGCCGTCGATTGCCGCATCGAGCAGCGGTACCAAATCAGATTTCATTCGCATCAGAATCACCTGCGCCTCGGGATCGCCCATGCGGCAATTGAATTCGAGCGTCTTGACGCCGCCATCGGGCGCAATCATCAAACCCGCATACAAGAAACCCGAGAATGGGATTCCATCGGCGGCCATGCCGGTAATGGTTGGCATGATGACTTCGCGCAGTACTTTGGCGTGAACCGTGGGCGAGATAACCGGCGCGGGCGAGTACGCGCCCATGCCGCCGGTGTTGGGACCGCGATCATTGTCCAAAAGGCGCTTATGGTCCTGGCTGGTCGCAAGCGCCAACACGCTTTGCCCATCACACATAACGATAAAGCTTGCTTCTTCGCCGGTCAGAAACTCTTCGATCACGACCTTGGCCTCGTCGCCGGCAGTCGCGCCGCCGAGCATCGCCTCGATCGCGGCAATTGCCTCTTGGACCGTCGCTGCCACCACCACACCTTTGCCCGCTGCGAGTCCGTCGGCCTTGACCACGATCGGCGCGCCGCGCTGTCGCACGTAGTCGTGCGCGGCCTGGGCGTTGCTGAATGTCCGATAGGCTGCGGTCGGAATCCCGTGCCGCGTCATGAAAGCCTTGGCAAAATCCTTTGAGCTCTCGAGTTGAGCCGCCGCCTGTGTTGGGCCGAAGATGCGAAGGCCGCGCGCGCGGAAAACGTCTACCACTCCTGAGGCAAGAGGTGCCTCGGGTCCGACGACAGTGAACGCGACGCCTTCGCTGCGCGCGAAGTCGGCCAGGGCTTCATTGCTTTGGTACGAAGTGTTGACGTAACGCTTGTCGCGCGCAGTCCCGCCGTTTCCGGGTGCCACGAAAACCTTTTGCACTCTGGGCGAGCAGGAAAGCTTCCATGCAAGCGCATGCTCGCGCCCGCCGCCGCCGATGACCAGCAGCTTCATCAGGCCAGCGCGGCCGTTGTGTAAACCTGCTGCACGTCGTCGAGGTCTTCCAGCACGTCGATCAGCTTCTGCATCTTTTCCGCGTCGTTGCCGGTCAACAGTGTTTCTGCCATCGGCTTCATCGTGACCTCGGCAAGTTCGGGCTTCAAACCGGCCCCGTCGAGAGCCGTCCGCACTCTTTCAAAATCACCCGGAGCGGAGATCACCTCCACGGTGCCGTCGTCGTTGGCAATGATGTCTTCGGCGCCGGCACTCAGCGCTACGTCCATCACTTGCTCCTCGGACGTACCCGGGGCAAACAGCAAGTGCCCGCAATGTTTGAAGTTGAATGCAACCGAGCCGTCGGTGCCAAGATTTCCGCCGTGCTTGGCGAGCGCGTGCCGCACTTCGGCCACCGTGCGTACGCGATTGTCGGTCATCGCGTCGATCATCAGTGCCGCGCCGCCAATGCCATAACCCTCGTAGCGAATTTCTTCGTAACTGGCGCCCTCCAACTTGCCGGCGCCACGTTGGATCGCGCCGGTCAGCTTGTCCTTCGGCACGTTGCCAAGGCGAGCCTTGTCGAGTGCGAGACGGAGCCGCGGGTTCATCGCCGGATCGGCGCCGCCATCGCGCGCCGCCACGGTGACCTCACGAATAATTTTGGTCCAAAGCGAGGCGCGCTTGACGTCCTGGCGGTTCTTGCGATGCTGAATATTGGCCCACTTGGAATGGCCGGCCATAGCGAAGTGTGTGCGGAGATTTGCGGGCGGGGAAGGCCCGCGAGTGTATCAAGGCAGGGTTCGCGCATTGCTCGAGCCGATCACGGCAGGTGTCCGCCTTCGGCTACGCTGCTGCTCATTGATCGACGACGCGAGGCTTTGATGGCTGCACCGCTAGTAATCGCAATGACCGGCCGTACCGCGCTTGGCTTGCTGCCCGCACTGGCCAACCGGCACGGATGCATCACCGGCGCTACGGGTACGGGGAAGACAGTAACCATGCAGAAGATGGCAGAAAGTCTTTCGAACATTGGCGTCCCCGTGTTCATGGCCGATATCAAGGGTGACCTGACCGGGATGGCCGCCCCAGGCAAGTTGAGTGACAAGATGAAAGCGCGGCTGGCCGAACACGCGTTGCCGGAACCCCATTGGCAGGCGTGCCCGGTTGCTTTATGGGACATCTGGGGCGAGCAGGGCCATCCGGTACGCGCGACCGTTTCCGACATGGGTCCGTTGCTGCTTTCACGTCTGCTGAATCTGAACGAAACGCAGGAAGGCGTGCTGGCGTTGATTTTTAAGGTCGCTGACGACAACGGGATGCTGTTGCTCGACCTGAAGGACCTGCGCGCAATGGTGCAATACGTCGGCGACCACGCGTCCGAATTCAAGACACAGTACGGCAACGTTTCGATGGCATCCGTCGGAGCGATTCAAAGGGGGCTGCTGCAGATCGAAGAGCAGGGAGGAGCGCGATTCTTCGGCGAACCCATGCTCGATATTGCCGATCTGATGCAGACCGTCGACGGCAAAGGTGTGGTGAACATCCTGGCCGCTGATAAGTTGATGAACAACCCGCGGCTGTACGCAAGCTTCCTGCTGTGGCTGTTATCGGAGTTATTCGAGAACCTGCCAGAAATCGGCGATCCGGAAAAACCCAAACTGGTGTTTTTTTTCGACGAAGCGCATCTTTTGTTCAACGACGCGCCCGCTGCGTTGCTCGAGAAAGTCGAGCAGGTTGTTCGTCTGATCCGTTCGAAGGGTGTAGGTGTTTATTTTGTGACGCAGAACCCACTCGACATTCCAGACAACGTTCTCGGTCAGCTGGGCAATCGCGTTCAGCACGCGCTGCGTGCATTCACGCCGCGCGATCAGAAGGCCGTCAAATCGGTGGCAGAAACGATGCGCGCCAATCCGAAGATCGATGCAACCAAGGCGATTCTTGAACTTGCCGTCGGTGAAGCACTGGTCAGTTTTCTGGATGCGAAGGGCACACCGAGCATCACCGAGCGCGCGTGGGTGCTGGCGCCGGGGTCGCAGCTCGGCCCGATCACTCCGGAGCAGCGCAAAGAGGTCATTCGTGATTCAAACGTTGCCAACGTTTACGAGAAGACCGTTGATCGTGAATCTGCGCACGAGATGCTCAAGGTGCGGGCCCAGAATGCACCGGCAGCCCCCCACAGCCCAGCAACCAAAGGTGCTGCTCCCGCGCCCGCCGGTGGCGGCATCATGGGCGGCATTGGCGATGTTCTGTTTGGATCAACCGGCCCCCGCGGCGGCCGCCGCGAAGGCATGGTCGAAGCGATGACCAAGAGCGCTGCGCGGTCGGTGGGTTCATCCATTGCGCGCGAACTTACGCGCGGCGTGCTCGGCTCCCTGCTCGGCGGGTCGCGGCGACGCTAACGAACAGCGCAGCGCTTGTGCCAGAGTTCGCCGCGGTCCTGACTTCGATTGAGGCATGGCCGGTCGCGGAGGTCATCAGGCGCTCGGTATGGGCGTATCCGGCGCTCGAAACGGTTCACATTGCCGCCTTCGCGACGGTTTTCGGCGCACTGATGCTGCTGGAGCTTCGCGTTTTCGGCGCCGCGCCGGCCTTGCCATTGCAGCCATTTGTGCGGCTGGCCGTACCGGTAGCGCTGATTGCCTTCGCAGTTGCAGCGCTGGCGGGCGGCTTGATGTTGATTTCGAACGCCACCGAGCTGGCGGCGAATGTCGCATTCCGGATCAAGCTGTGCTTGATCGTTGCGGCCGGCGTAAACGCCTGGTGGTTCCATCGACGCCCGAGCGTGGCCAGGCACGATGCTGTCGCGAAGGCGCAATCCTTGCTGTCGCTGTTGTTATGGCTGGGGGTCATTACCTGCGGCCGCTTGATTGCATACGTGTAGATGCCCCACGTCTTGAGGAGCTGCTATGAAATTTCGTTACCTTTTTCAGCTTGCTGCTGCAGCACTACTGGTTGCACCGGCAACGGCGCACCACGGCTGGTCGAGTTTTGATCAGGATCGCCCGCTGTATCTAGGTGGCACCTTGACCCAGGTGAAATGGCAAAACCCCCATGCGGAGATAATGCTTCGGGTTGATGTGACCCAGATGCCCGAGCGGCTCGCATCGCGTGCACTGCCCGCGCAGCAGCAGTCGGTCGATGCAGCGGGCATTCTGAAGAAAGTGCAGGTTCCGTCCAACGGCCAGGGAACGTGGGAAGTCGAGCTTGCGCCCTTGTCTCGCATGCAGGCGTGGGGCTTGTCGCAGCCGCTCAAGGTCGGCGAGCGCGTCGAAGTGATCGGCTATCGGTTAACCGATGAAAACAAGCGAGTGGTGCGCGTCGAGTATCTATTTGTTGGCGACAAGGCTTATGCCTTCCGCTCGGCGCCGGTGAACTAGCGTTTAGCTGCCTCGCAATTGGCACTCGACTCGCGCGAGTGCTTTGTTGCTTTTCCGTTTTAGCTCGTCTATTTGGCTTCTTGTAGTCAGGGTTTTGCATGTATACCGTTTACAAGCTTCCGCGTTCAACAGCACATAGGCATTGTTAGCGCAGCGTAAACGGAGGTCTGGATGAGCGTGCCCGCAGTGATTCCGTCGCCGATTGCCATCGCCGGTTTCAAGGACGTCTATCAGGTTTTACGCGTCGAAGAAGCGCTCACCGGAATGCAGGAGCTCGGTGCGAGCGCTAACGAGGCACTGCGTGCCACCTACGTCAAGATGATTCGTTGTGGTGGCCAGCGCTTTGTCACCAAGCCTGCGGCGCTGCCCGATATCGACACCCTGATCAACGAGCTGCCTAATTTCGAAGCACCCTTGCAGGACATTCGCAAGCAGCTTGCGCTGTGTCTTTCATCCGATGATCCACTCGAGCTCGAGCCCATGTTGCTGCTCGGCGAGCCCGGCATCGGCAAAACTCATTTCGCCCGACGACTCGCGAAGCTGCTCGGCACTGGCTACAACTTCATCGGCATGAGTTCGCTGACCGCGGGATGGATTCTGTCCGGCGCGTCGGCGCAATGGAAGAACGCAAAGCCCGGCAAGGTGTTCGACGCGCTGGTCAATGGTGATTACGCCAATCCGGTCATCGTTGTCGATGAAATCGACAAGGCCGGCGGTGATACCCAATACGATCCACTCGGCAGTCTCTACACCTTGCTCGAGCATGACACTGCGAGCGAGTTCGTAGATGAATTTGCTGAAGTGCCGATCGACGCCTCCGAAGTTGTCTGGATTGCAACGGCCAACCATGCCAACACAATTCCGTCGCCGATTCTGAATCGGATGAACGTGTACTCGATCGACCCCCCCGACAACGAAGGCTCGCGCCGTATCGCGCGCTGTATTTATGAAGAGCTTCGCGGCGAGCACGGTTGGGGCCGCGTGTTTCCCGAGCAGTTGGGGCTCGAGAGCCTCAACCGTTTATGCAAGTTGAAACCGCGCGAGATGCGGCGCGTGGTGCTTGCTGCGTTTGGAAACGCGAAGCTTGCTGGCCGAAATGAAGTGCTGCCGGACGACGTTACCGAAGAGCGCGCATCGAAAAAGCCACGCATCGGCTTCTAAGTCTGTGGTCCGTTACGGCTTGCGCGCTAACCGCAGCGGATATGCCTACGCCCACGCAGCGCCTGGGATGCGATCAGGAACTTTTGAGTGTCTTGCTCCGCTCTGAGGCAACCCGTTTGTAAACAGGTCCCCAAAGTGGGTGGCCCACTTCCGCATCGCTCAGTTTGAATGTCGGGTCTGCGGTAAACGCCGCCTGAAACGCCGACTCGCACTCTGTCGGGCGATCGTATGCGCACGCGATGAACGCCAGATGCTTGTTCGATGCAGCAACGTCGTTACGGTCACGTAGGCCATCGCTCAGGGCACGCTTGAACATGACTTCGGCTCGCTCGTACTGGCCATCTTCATAGAACCGCATGCCGTTGATAAACGCACGCTCCGCAGGTTGCTCGTACAGCCGGGCAATGCTGACCGTCGGAGCGGGCGGTGCAGGGGGCATCCGCGGTGGTTCAAGGAGCGCGCAACCGTGCAGCAGTGCGCCTGCCGCGATAATGCCG
>JACCYC010000255.1 GCA_013696665.1 Burkholderiaceae bacterium
TACTCGGACATCCGCTCTCGCGCGGTCATCGCCATCGTGTTCGCGGCGACCGCCATGATGATCAAAATCACCACGTAACTCACGCCCTCGATTGCCACCACGATGGTCTCCACCATCGCAACGAATCCGAGCGTGAACGCCTTTTCAGTTTCGGTCAGCGTTTCAGCCAACGAGTTCTTGAATTCGGCGTCGATCACGCGGGAGATATCGGGCGCCGCCTGCCCTTCGTTGATGCCGACCACGAATACGCCGGCCTGATCCGCGCGCCGCGGTGCGACGCGCTTGATTTGTTCATTCAAGTAGTCATAGTGGAAATACATCTGACGCGTTATCGTCGTATCGTCCTTGGCGTCGTAGATCGCCCGCACGTTGAACTCCCATGTGCCCGGATAAATTGCACTCTTCAACGGGATCGTGTCGCCGATTTTGAAGCCGTACAGATCGGCGAGCTGTCGGCCCACCGCCGCGCCGCGACGGTCGCGCAGAAACTCGCGATACGAGTCAGCCTCGAATACAAACTCCGGGTACATCGGAAAAAACGTCGGCGCATCGATAGCAAACTGTGGGAAGAAATTTTTGGGATCCTTATAGACGCCTCCGAACCAATTCGACACCGACACCGCCGTGACGCCCGGCACCGCTCGAATCTTGTCGCGGTAGTAGACCGGCATCGAGAACGTCAGCGAGATCGCGCTGCGCGTGATGAGCCGCGTCCCCGACGCCGCATCGGCACCGGCGTACCACGCTCGCACCACGGTCTGAAGCAGGCCAAATGCCAGCACGGCGATGACGAGTCCGACGATCGTCAGCGCGGTACGAAGCCTGGCGCGAAACACGTTGCGGAGCACGAAGTTCAGAAAAAACATCAGTGCGTCGGCGCCGTGTCGGTCAGCTGTCCCTTGTCGAGGTAGATTAGGTGATGGGCGGCGTCAGCCGCGCGTGGATCGTGCGTAACCATCACGATCGTCTTGCCGAGCTCACCATTGAGCCGATCAAGCAATTTCAAAATGTCCGCTGCTGATTGGCGGTCGAGATCACCCGTGGGCTCATCGGCAATGATCAGCAGCGGATCGGTGACCAGCGCGCGCGCGATGGCGACGCGCTGCTGCTGTCCGCCCGACAACTCGTTCGGATAGTGCTTGATTCTTTCCGTAAGGCCGACCATCGCCATTAACAGCTCGACACGCTCGCGCCGCTCTGCGCGCGACAGCGAAGTGAGCTGCAGTGGCAGCTCCACATTCTCGAATGCGGTCAACACCGGCATCAGGTTGTAGAACTGAAACACGAAGCCGACAGACCGTGCGCGCCAGTCGGCTAGATCGCTGTCGCCCAGCCGCGTGATATCCTCGCCTGCAATCTGCAGACGGCCAGAATCGGGCTTATCGATTCCGGCGACGAGGTTCAGCAACGTGCTCTTGCCCGAACCCGACGGGCCCATCAGCGCCACAAAGTCGCCCTCGCGAATGATCAGGTTGATATCGGTCAGCACCGGCACCGGCTGTCCGCCCCGCACGTAGCCCTTCGACAAGTGCGCGATCTCGACCAGCGCACGGCGTTCCTCGGGCGCGCTGCTGCTCATGGGTCCGCGCACCATCCGAATACCCGTCGAGGCACTTACTTCTTCACCGCAGTGACGGGCGCTCCATCGGCAAGCCTTTCGCTTGGCGCTGCCACGACTCGAGTCCCCGGCGCAAGATCGACGCGCAGCAGGTCGCCAACCTTCGTTGCCGCCGTTACGGGTGTCAACTTCACGCGGCCGTCCTTGCCCACGACGAAGACCACATCCTTCCCATCCCGCTTGACGATTGCGTCGGCGCGCAGCGCCGACACCGCCGCACGTTCGTCTGCCCTCAAAGCACGCGCCAGGAACGCCGTCTTCGCGCTCATGTCAGGCAAGACACGCGGGTCGCGCTCGACGAACTTTACTTTCACCAGCAATGTCGCCTTGCTTCGATCAACCGTCGGCACCACGCGGCTCACCTCACCGGCCAGACGCAGATCAGGGAATGCGTCGAGTTGTACTTCAGCAGGCTGGCCCACGGTGATCTTGCTGATCGCCGCCTCCGAAACGTCGGCTTCGACCTCGAGCGTCTCCATGTCGGCCATCGTCACGACGGCGCCGGTGGTTCCGGCCGCAGCGGAAAACGGCGTCACGATATCGCCGACGTTGGCACTCTTGGTCAACACGATGCCGGTAAACGGCGCGCGGACCAGCGTCTGGTCGTAGCCCACCTCCGACGCCCGATAGTTGGCTTGTGCGACCGCGATCTGGGCCCGCAACGTATCGATCGCAGCGCGAGACTTGTTGTACCGCGCTGCGGCGGTATCGAGCGCGGAAATGGCGATGAATTTTTGCTGTGCAAGGTCCTGCGCGCGCTTGTATGCCGCTACTGCGTCTTCGAGTTCGGCCTGGCCTTGCGCCAGATTCGCGCGTGCGACCTGTACCTGCGCCGCCGCCTGCTCGCGTTGCGCCGCCACGTCGCGATTCTCGAGCCGCGCGATGATGTCGCCTTCGATCACGCGTTGGCCTTCCTGAACACCGAGCCATTCGAGCCGACCGGTTCCTTTCGACGAAACCGATGCGCGCCGCGCGGCTACGACCCGACCGGTTGCATTAAGCACCGACACCGAAGCCGACGGATACGCCGCCGCCACGGTGGCGAATTCCACCGGCTGCGGTGCGTTACGCCGACTGATAAAAAGCGCAATCGCTGCAATAACAAACAGCCCAATCGCCCAAACCCACCATCGCTTCCACAACGGACGCCGACGGCGCGCGGGTGCGGCGTTGCGGTCGATCGCCAACCGCGAAAGCGACGGCTCGGTGTTAGCAGGCAGATCTGGCATGTGAAGTAACTAGTGCGGGCGGACTCAGGCCACCGCGGTAAGGGGCCGTGCATCCTAAATCAATGGGCAGCGTGGGTTTCTCCGATTCACGGCGCTGCGCCGTCGATTGGCGAAAAAAAACCGCCGAGCGCGTGACGCGACGGCGGTTGCACCGAACGCGCTGACTAGTTTGGAATCTGCACGACACTGCCGGCAGCGTTGAAATTGATCTGATCGGCAGCCGCCGGCGCGAGCGAGATCGACGGCAGATTCGCCAAGGTGATCGCAGGGGCCGCTCCATTTGTACCGCCGCGCGCAGTCGGGCGCACCACTTGCGAAGGTGGCAACGCCGCATTGCTGCGCAAATGGTTCCACATCAGGTCAAGCGCCTGGTTGTCGTAGTAGTGCATTGGGATGAAACGCGTGTCGAAGCCTGCAAACGGCAGAAACGCCTCGAAGTGCTGTGCATTGAGGACCTCGATATATGAGAGCCGGCTCACAGCGCCTTCAACGATCTTGTTCGCGCCGAAATAGGGCCGTGATGTATGGTTGACTGGAACCAGCGTATCGGCACGGCCGTGCACGATCAATGTCGGCTTTCCGCGCAGGTTGGCGGTCACCCGCACTTGATTGACGCCCGCTTGCACTGCGAGCGCGGTGGCATTCGAAGTAGTCCACAGCTGCCGCAGGCATTGCGCTCCCAGAAATGCAAAATTACTGTCGGCCAGTAGATGGTTGATGGGGCCACCTGTGGCGTTGTTATAGATCAGATTGATACCGTTGGTGGGCGGAATGCCATTGCCATTCGCAAATATGCTCAGCATCGGCGACGTAGCCGCAGCGGCGGGCATGCCGCCCGCGTTGGTGGTTGCAAAGCTAAACCCGCACAGGTTGTCGATGACGCTGGCGCGCGCATACGCGTTTGCATACGTCACTGTCACGGCAGGCACGGCGAAGGCGAACATCGACGCATGCAACAGGTCGGATTCCGGTTCGTATCCGGCGGCGCGCAGGCGAGCCAGGGCGTCATTGGACTGCGACGTAAAGTCAGCACCCGCCACGTCGCCACTCGCCGCCAATGCGCCGCAACGATTTTGCGCACTGAGTGCCGACACGCTCGTCAAGAACGGCGATTGTGAGACTGCCGGCGCATAAGCGGCGCACGGCTGCAGCAGGTTCGCCAGCGACGTGTAGTCGTACAACGGACGCCCGATCGCAGACGACGCGTAGTTGACGCCGCCTCGCGCAACGATCAGCCCGGCCGGCAGGGTCAGGTTTATCTGCGGCTCGCCAACTACAACAGCGTCGATCAGGCCGCTGGTGTCGCCTTCGGCAGCGGCCAGAGCAGCCCCGCCGCCATTGGATACCGACGACGCGATCACCAGCGTGTTGGCGGCAAAGAACTGCCGCAGCTTCTCGCTGGTCCCGGGCACTGTCGGTGCAAACTGCTCGTTCATCGCCCACAGCGCAAACTCGATCGCCTGGCGTGTGTACAAGCCCCAGTCTTTTTCCGAGTTGACCTGTGAATGTGCGTTTTTAAACGCGTAGCGGAACGGATTGCTCGCGATAAACGCGGTGCGTTGCGCTTCCGTCAGCGGGGCAGTGAAAAGGCTGGCGTTGCCGGCGATTACTGCATTGGCTGTCAGGCCGTTGATCAACGTGATCGTATTCGTATCAAGCTCGTGCGCGCCGTTGCCGGTGCCCTTATCGGTGTAGGCGACCGCGCATCCGCGTTTCAGCCCCCATTCACCGGCCGCAGATACCGCGCCATAGACGCCGCGCGAACCCGACGATGTCGCCGTCACCACGCAGGGTGCGCTCTGGCTGAAGTTCGATGGAATCTGAACCATCAGCGTGGCCGCGGCTTTACCGGTGGCGTCGACGCTGTAGGCGATGTATTCGGTACCGGCCACCTTGCCTGCCCCGGGTGTCGCATTCGGTGCGCCGCCTTCGACCGGAACATTGGGGCCGAAGATGACGCCATATCCGCCGTTGGTCGTGAAATCGACCAGCGCTCTGTAGTTGTTGTAGATCGCGCGCCGGCGTAATTCGCTGGCGGTCGGCGACGCGGAAAGCGCAGGCGCCGTAGCACTCTGGATGCCATCCCAGCCTAGACCGCCCGTCAATAAATCGTCGGAAGTCCCGTTGTACGAAGTGGTGGTCACGGTTCCGAGATAGGCCGGACGTACGTTGGTAACCGAAGGTGCAGGCGAGTCGTCGCTGCTGCTCCCGCACGCGGCGAGCGCTGCAACCGTCAGCGAAAGCAAAATGGTGGATAGACGCTGCCCGCGCGGGCCGCGCATTGACCTGCTTTTCATGAAGTCTCCTTGGAATTAATTCGCCGCGCGGGGCGAAGCTGCCGACACCGTACACCATGGCCGGTACGCCCGCCGAGAATACCTCGTTCGACATCGGCCAATTAGGCGCAGCGCCTAAGGCGACGGCCAATTACTTTCCGATGCAGAAGCGGCTGAAAATCACGCCGAGTAGATCGTCCGCGGACACCTTTCCCGTTATTTGACCGAGTGCGTGGCCCGCGAGACGCAGTTCCTCGGCGAGCAGGTCGAGCGCGCGGTCACCCTGCGCAATGTGCGCTGCGGCACTAAGCACGTGATCACGTGCGCGAGACAGCGCCTGTAAATGCCGCTCGCGCGCAAGGACGACCGAACCGGAAGCAGTCTGCTCGCTCCAGCCCGCGACCCGCTTCAATTCCTCGCGCAGCAGCTCTATACCGGCACCCGTCTTTGCGGATAGGTACACGTGCTCGCCTTCGACCCTCGCAGCCGCCGGAACCAAATCGACCTTGTTATGGATGGTGATCAATGGCACCGCGCGCCCGAGACGTTGCGTGACCTGATCCAGCACTGAAGCACCATCCGTTGACAGTGCCGGGTCGACGATATGGAGCACTACATCGGCGCGTTCGATCTCCTGCAGCGTGCGCAGAATTCCCAGCTGTTCCACTTCATCCGTTGCAGAGCGCAACCCAGCGGTGTCAATCACGTTCAAAGGAATGCCGTCGACTTCGATCTGCTGAGCGATGCGATCGCGCGTGGTCCCTGGATGTGCGGTAACGATCGCGACGTCGACGCCCGCCAGCGCGTTCAGCAAACTCGACTTGCCGACGTTCGGTGCACCGACCAGCACAACGTTCATCCCATCGCGTAGCAGCGCGCCTTGTTTCGCCTGTCGCTGTAGCTGTTCGAGATCGTGGCGAATACCCGCGAGGCGCCCTATCGCGTCGGAGCGCTGCAGAAAATCGATCTCTTCTTCGGGGAAGTCGAGTGTCGCCTCGACCAGCGCGCGCAATTCGAGCAGTGCCGAGGTCAGCGCGTTCGCACGCAGTGAGAACTCTCCGGACAGCGATCGCACCGCCGCGCGCGCCGCGGCTTCGGTTGATGCATCGATCAGGTCGGCTACGGCCTCTGCCTGCGCCAGGTCGAGCCGATCGTTCAGAAATGCGCGCCGCGTGAATTCTCCGGGTTGCGCGATCCGCAGCCCGATGCCCTGCCCCGCCTGCAAACAGCGTGCAACCAACATGCGCAGCACGACCGGCCCGCCGTGACCCTGCAACTCGAGCACGTTCTCGCCTGTGTACGAGTGAGGCGCACGAAAGTGGAGCGCGATCCCGTGATCAATCTTGGTACCGTCGTGATTCAAAAACTCGGCATACAACGCTCGCCGCGGTTCCAGTTGCCGGGCAGAAGGCCCCAGCAGCGCGTCAATGACCGGGTCAATCTCGGCGCCCGAAATGCGAACGATTCCGATGCCGCCGCGACCTGGCGCGGTAGCGATCGCAACGATCGGATCCTCAACGGCTTCGCGGCTCATCGTGAGAGGCAGTTTAGGTCGACCGCAGGCTACAAGCGCAAAATGGAACACCACCGCGGTATCCGCGATTGAAAGCACGAATGCAAGAAAACGACCCGCTAATTAAGTACGGTGCGCCACTGGCCGGCGTACTGATAGCGCTTGTGCTGTCGGTCTTGGTCGCTGCAATGGCCGCGGCACAGATCGGGGATGACTATCAGAAGCGTGTATGGGTGTATGCGGGCTTCGTGCTCTGGGTCGTCATCGGTGCAGCGGTAATTTTCATGCTTGCACATCGGAGCGAAACCGCCCCTCTGTCAGTTTCGCGGGTGCTGTTATGGACAGCCAGCATCTGGCTATGGCCGGTGTTCTGGGTACTGAACTACAACCGCAAAGCGTCTCCGCCTTAACCCGAGCGCCTGGCGTTGGCAATCTGCCGCGTGACGTACCACTGCTGGGTGATCGATAAAATATTATTGGTCAACCAGTAGAGCACCAGCCCGGCGGGGAAAAAGAAGAACATCACGCCGAAGATCAGCGGCATCAGCATCATCACCTTGGCCTGTACCGGATCGGGCGGAGTCGGATTCAATTTGTACTGGATCCACATCGTCGCCATCATTAACAGCGGCAAAATGAACCACTGGTCTGGGGTTGCGAGGTCCTGCACCCACAGGACCCACGGCGCGTTGC
>JACCYC010000265.1 GCA_013696665.1 Burkholderiaceae bacterium
CGGCATGGTAATGGTCGGCGGCATATTGTTGAACAAGTCGCCGGTCGATCTGTCGATGGTGACGCCGATTGCGCGGCTGACCAGTGAATATGTCGTTGTGGTGGTGCCGGCCAACTCGCCTTATAAAACGATGGGTGATCTGGCCAAGGCATTCAAGGCCGAGCCCGGCAAGATCGCTTGGGGCGGGGGCTCTGCAGGCGGCACCGACCACATTCTGGTCGGCTTGATCGCCAAGGCTATCGGCGGCGACCCAAGCAAGGTTAACTACGTTCCATTCAAAGGCGGTGGCGAAGCGATTTCTGCAATCGTAGGGGGCCATGTGGCAGCCGGCGTATCGGGACTCGGCGAGTTCGCCGAGCAGATCAAGGCCGGGCGGATGCGCGCACTTGCTGTGTCGGCACCCGCCAAGATCGACAACATTCCGACGCTGAAGGATCAAGGCATCGATGTGGTGCTGGGCAACTGGCGCGGCGTCTTTGGAGCCCCGGCGATCTCTCCAGCGCAACGCGACGCGCTGGTCGCTGCCGTGAAAACCGCGACCGAGTCACCGGCATGGAAGGAATCGCTGACCAAATTCGGATGGGACGATTGGTTCCTTGCCGGCGATCAGTACAAGGCGTTTCTTGATGAGGATGTGAAGCGCGTCAGCTCGATCATCGATTCGCTCGGCCTTAGAAAGTAGTGATGGCGCCTGGCGCCGGGCGCTCGCACACCGAGCTAGTGCTGTCGGGCGGCGTCCTCGCGCTGGGCGGGTTCGCACTGGTTACCGCGCTGCGGTTGCCGTCGGCAGGCGGGTATTCAGGCATCGGCCCCAATGCGATACCGATCGCGGTCGCGGGCGCGTTAGCCGCGCTGGGCGTCTGGCTGTTGATCGAGACATTGACGGGCGGCTGGCGGGTCCGCGTTTCCGACAATCCTGACGAGCGCGGCGAGCACGCGTTTCATGCGGGTGCGTTCGCGTGGGTGTCAGCGGGTCTATTCGCGCAGATGGCCCTGATGCATGTCGCCGGATTCGTGCTCGCTGCCGGTGTGCTGTTTGTCTGCACCGCGCGCGGTTTCGGCAGCATGCGCCCCGTGCGTGATGCAGCGATAGGGCTACTGCTGGGGCTTTCGGTATTTCTGTTCTTCGTCAAGTTCCTGAATGTCGGACTCCCCGCGGGATGGTTAACGCCGGTGCTCGGCGGCGCGGGAATATGACCGAAACCTTTAATGCATTGCTGAGCGGGTTTGCCATTGCGCTAACGCCGATCAATCTGCTTTGGGGTTTGGTTGGCGTCACGCTCGGCACGGCGGTCGGCGTGCTGCCCGGCGTTGGCCCAGCCCTCACCGTCGCGATGCTGCTGCCGTTGACGATCAAGCTTGATCCGACCGGTGCGCTGATCATGTTTGCGGGGATCTATTACGGCGCGATGTACGGGGGGTCAACGACGACGATTCTGCTGAACACGCCGGGTGAGTCAGCGTCGATCGCGACCGCGCTGGAAGGCAACAAGATGGCCAAGCGCGGGCGCGCCGGCCCGGCGCTGGCGACCGCGGCAATTGGCTCGTTCGTTGCAGGTTCTATTTCGGTCGTCCTCCTGACACTGCTGGCGCCGATCGTCGTCGAGCTTGCGCTGCGATTCAGTCCTGCTGATTACTTTGCGTTGATGGTGTTCGCGTTCGTCACAGTGGCCGCGGTGCTTGGCAGTTCAACCGTCCGCGGACTTACAACGCTGTTCATTGGCCTGCTGTTGGGTTTGGTCGGCATCGACGAGACCACCGGCCAGATGCGCTTTGCGTTTGGCGTTCCGGAGCTGCTTGATGGTATCGACGTCGTGGTGCTGGCAGTCGGACTTTTTGCGGTGGGCGAAGCTTTATATGGCGCGGCCTACCAAAGCCGGGTGAAGGAAAAGCTCGAGCGCCTATCCGGCTCCCTGATGATGACGCGCGACGATTGGCGACGTTCATGGCCCGCCTGGTTGCGCGCCACGGCCATCGGCTTCCCGTTCGGCACGATCCCGGCAGGCGGTGCCGAGATCCCGACGTTTCTGTCGTATGCGGTGGAAAAGAAATTTTCCAAGCATCCGGAAGAGTTCGGGCACGGGGCGATCGAAGGCGTCGCGGGGCCTGAAGCCGCGAATAATGCATCGTCGACCGGCGTGCTGGTACCGCTGCTGACGCTTGGCATCCCAACGTCGGCGACGGCTGCGATTTTGTTGGCGGCTTTCCAGAACTACGGCATTCAGCCCGGACCCCTGCTGTTTCAGACGCAGGCTTCGCTGGTGTGGGGATTGATCGCGAGTCTTTACATCGGCAACGTGTTGTTGCTGATCCTGAACCTGCCGTTAATTGGGCTGTGGGTCAAAGTGCTCGCGATTCCAAAGCCCTGGCTGTACGGCGGGATTCTGATCTTTGCAACGCTCGGCGCCTACAGTCTGCATCAGTCGGTGGTCGATCTGGTGACACTTTATGTATTTGGGCTGCTGGGCTTTGCGATGCGCAGATGGGGCTTCCCGGTGGCCCCCGCGGTTATCGGTCTGATCCTCGGGCCGCTGGCCGAGACCCAGTTTCGGCGCGCGCTTTCGATCAGTCAGGGCGACCCCAGCGTGTTTTTCACAAATCCAATTTCGGCGTCGCTGCTGGTGCTGACCGCAGGCCTGATCGTCGTGCCGTGGGTCATTCGTATGCGTCGCCGCAGGATCGCCAAGCTGGCGTGACCGATCCGGGACCGCCTCGAGATGGAGGGGAAAACGCCGCGTTCCGCGCGGCGTTTTCTTTCCAGCGATCGCTGGCCGCGCTCGCGGTTGCAGGGGTCGGGGCGATCATTTGCGTCTATTTGAAAACGCCTTTGCCATGGTTGATCGGCCCGCTGGTCGCGGTCGCAATCGTCAGCATGGCCCAGGGCAAGCTTGAAGAGCCTCCGCTGGCGCGTCAGGCAGGGCAGTGGGCCATCGGCGTTGCGCTGGGCCTTTATTTCTCGCCGGAGGTCGTGCGCGAGATCGTACGACTGTCGCCGTGGATCGCAGCCGCTGTTATCTTCTCGATCGTGCTGGGCTGGCTAGGCGCGTGGCTGCTATCGAAAGCAACGGCGGTTGACCCGGCGACCTCGTTCTTTGCAATGGCGATTGGCGGCGCCTCCGAAATGGCGGCGCAGGCGCAGCGCCACGGCGGCCGGGTCGACAAAGTTGCAGCGTCGCACGCATTGCGCATCATGCTTGTGGTTTTGATCGTGCCCTTCTTATTCAACTCGATGAATGTGCATGGGCTCGATCCGTACACGCCCTTGGCCAAGACATTTTCGTGGGGCGGACTGGCCGTGCTGGTTGCAGTAACCGCCGGGGCTGCGGCAGTGATGGAGCGAATCGACTCGCCCAATAGCTGGATGATCGGGCCGCTGCTCGCAGCGGCGATTGTCACTGCTACGGGCAATAGTTTTTCAAGCTTTCCGGCGGCGATCGTCAATGCCGGTCAACTATTGATCGGGGTGTCTCTCGGAGCGCGCTTCACACCGGAATTTTTCCGCGCCGCGCCGCGCTTCCTGTCTATGGTTGCCGCAATTAGCCTGCTCTATATGTTGCTGGCCGGCGCGTTCAGCGCATTACTCGCCCGCGGCTCAGGATTGCCTTGGCCTACGGCGGCGATTGCCACGACTCCGGGTGGCATTGGGGAAATGGCGCTGACGGCGCAAGCGCTGCAACTGGGTGTACCGATTGTCGCGGCGTTTCACACGATCCGTTTGCTTGCTCTTTTGCTAGTCGTGGGTGCAATGTATCGCTGCTGGCGAAGATTGATGGAGCCCGATGCGCACCGCTAGACCAACGCCCGGTAAGGCAACGCCGCAGCTCAAATTGACGCCGCTGATGGCTGCGGCCGAGCCGCGCGTTGATGAGTTTTTGCAAGCGATCATTGAATCGAAGGCGACACTGATGCGCTGGATGCCGTGGTGCCATGCCGACTACGGTGTGCCAGACGTCCAGCGCTGGTTTGCCGCTGCCGAGCAAATGTGGAGCAGCAAGACCGCGTTTCCAATGTTGATACGCAGCAAAGAGGGCGGAATGCTGCTCGGAGGCGTTGGGTTGCACGACGTCTTGCTGTATGGAAAGCGCGAAGCTGAGATCGGCTATTGGGTGCGTGCAAGTGCGCGCAGCCAGGGTGTCGCAAGTACGGCGGTGCGCGCGATCGCTGCGTTTGCGTTCAACGAACTCAACTTGGCGCGCGTATCAATACGGATAAGGCTCGACAATACGTCGAGCCGCCGCGCTGCCGAGCGCGCCAACGCGAGCTTCGAAGGCGTGGCCCGACACGGAATAGTCCATGGCGACGCGCGGCTCGACGCAGCGCAGTATTCGCTGCTTCCGGCCGACCTCGCGCGCCCCTGGCAGGCTTGACTCGCCAATCGCTAGCTTTTTTGCAAACGCTCGTGTAGCGTCAAATTGCAGTCGACCATCGCTCTAGGATTCGCTTCATTACTTCGCACGATGAATTCGGAAGACATTGCCAGTTGCTTTTTGACGCTGCAAAAGCATCATCAAGCCGTTCCTGTCGCAGTACCTCCCTCGTCACCCCTGCAAGTTCCTAAAGCCATCGCTTGCGCGTCGCGGGCGCTCCCCGTGTTTTTTCGGAGAATTTAAATGCCGACAGGCACAGTGAAGTGGTTCAACGAAAGCAAGGGCTTTGGCTTTATCAAGCCCGACGATGGCGGTGCCGACCTGTTTGCCCACTACAGCGGCATCAAGGCCAAGGGGTTTCGAACGCTTGCCGAAAA
>JACCYC010000241.1 GCA_013696665.1 Burkholderiaceae bacterium
CAACCTTGGCAAGGTTGCGCTCTACCAACTGAGCTATTCCCGCACGAGGCCGCGAAGTATAGCGAAATTAGGGCGTCCGATCGCTCAGATAAGGCCACGCGAGCCTCAGGTAGATCAACATGGAATACACGGTCAGCACGGCAGCCACATAGATCAGCAGCGTGCCGATCAGTTGCAGGTCGATGACTCCGAACAGCCGGTCGTGAAACAGCAACATCGGGATTGCCACCATCTGCGCGATTGTCTTGATCTTGCCCATCGAGTTGACGGCGACGCTGCTCGATTTACCAATGCGCGCCATCCATTCGCGTAACGCCGAGACCGCGATTTCGCGCCCGATAATCACCAGTGCAACGAGCGAGTCGACACGGCCCAGCGCAATCAGCACGATCAGCGCCGCACTGACCATAAGCTTGTCGGCCACCGGATCCAGAAATTCGCCGAGCTTGCTGACCATTCCATACCTGCGCGCGATGTAGCCGACGAGCGCGTCGCTGACCGCAGCAAGAATAAAAAGCCAGCACGCAGTGACGTTCTTCCAGTGCGGCAGAATCCATGTGTCGGGAAGATAAAAAACGCCCACCACAAGCGGGATCATCGCGATCCGCGCCCAGGTGAGCGCCATCGGAACATTGAACCCGATCGGCGGGCTAGTTGGATGGCTGGCCATGCAGTTGCGCGTAGATGCGCTCGGCCAGCTTACGCGAAACGCCCTCAACGTTCGCGATGTCGTCGATCGAGGCGGACGCGAGTCCGCGCATTCCGCCAAATCGTGCAAGCAGCTTCTGGCGGCGGCGGGGCCCGATGCCGTTCATGCCTTCGAGTTGTGAGGTATTGCGAGTCTTCGCGCGGCGCGCGCGCATGCCGGTGATTGCAAAACGGTGCGCCTCATCGCGAATCTGCGCAATCAGCATCAGCGCCTGCGACTCTCTTCCAAGCAGCAAGGGTGCACGCTCATCGGGAAACACCAGTTCTTCGAGACCCACCTTGCGGTCGTCGCCCTTTGCAACGCCCACGAGTACCGAGGGATCGAGCCCGAGTTCGACGAACACCTGATGCGCAACCATCACCTGGCCCTTGCCGCCGTCAACCAGCACCAAATGCGGCAGTCGACTTTCACCTCTGGCGACCGGCGAGAACCGACGCGTAAGTACCTGGCGCATCGCGGCATAGTCGTCGCCTGCTTCGACGCCTTCGATGTTGTAGCGCCGGTATTGCGAAGGGCGCATCTTGTGTTCGGCATACACGACGCACGACGCCTGGGTTGCTTCGCCCGAGGTGTGGCTGACGTCGAAACATTCCACGCGCAGCTTGTCCGCGTCCTCCTCGCCGACGGCTATTGCGAGCGCATCGATCAGTGCACGGGTGCGCGCGATCTGCGATCCTTCTTCGGCAAGTCGCCGCGCCAGCGCGAGGCGCGCATTGGACTCGGCCATCTCGATCCAGCGACGGCGCTGCTCCTGCGGGTGACGCACGATCTGCACGCGGCGTCCACTGGCGTCGGACAACATGGTCGCGAGCTCATCGGTATCGACGTCCGCGTTGACGACGAGCGTCGGCGGCACCGGCTGCGCCAGGTAATGCTGAGAAATAAATGCCTGCAGAATCTCGGCGGGCTCGATACCCTCGCCGATGCGCGCCGGAAAATTGGGTTTATCGCCCAGGTGCCGGCCGCCGCGAATCATCGCCAGATTGACGCACGCGTGGGCGCCGTCGCACACCACCGCCAGCACGTCTGCATCCGCATCAGACCCCGTCGTCTCGACTGCTTGCTGATGTAGCACCTTGGCAAGCGCGCCGATCTGATCGCGCACGGCTGCCGCCTGCTCGAACTTCAACTCCAGCGACAGCTGGTGCATACGATCCTCGAGCTCGCGCATGATGTCGCTCGTTTCACCGCGCAAAAACCTGACTGCGCGGTCGATGTCCTGGGCGTACGGCTCGGGTTCGATCAACTTGACGCACGGCGCACTGCAGCGCTGGATCTGATGCAGCAGACAGGGGCGCGAGCGATTGGCAAACACCGTGTCCTCGCACGTGCGCAGACGGAAAACCTTTTGCAGCAGTTGAATGCTGTCCTTGACGGCCCACGCGTTCGGATAAGGACCAAAATACTGCGCTCGCCGATCGACCGCGCCTCGGTAGTACGCGATGCGCGGGAATTTATGCACCGTGAACTTCAGATACGGATACGACTTGTCGTCGCGAAACACGACGTTGTAGCGCGGCGCCAGCGCCTTTATCAGCGTGTTCTCGAGCAGCAGCGCCTCAGCCTCGGAT
>JACCYC010000324.1 GCA_013696665.1 Burkholderiaceae bacterium
GATAACACGGCACGATGAATTTCAGCGGCCGCACCAGCGTGGGTGCATTGCTAAGAAGCAAGGCACGCTCGGACAGCGCTTCGCGTACGAGTTTCAGATTGCCCTGCGCCAGATAGCGCACGCCGCCATGAATCAGCTTGGTACTTCGGCCTGACGTTCCACCGGCAAAATCTCGAGCTTCAATCAGCGCGGTGCGAAAACCTCGCGCAGCCGCATCAACGGCGATACCAAGGCCGGTAGCACCACCGCCAATAACAACGACATCCCACAGACCGGATGATCGAAGCGCTGCCAGCAGGTGCTGGCGATTGATTAGTGCGGCGCTGATGGGTCGCTGGGGGGCGCTCATGCCGCCCAATGCATCGAGCGCTCCACCGCCTGATGCCACCGTCCGATCAATGCGTCGCGCTGCGACGGATGCATCGAGGGCTCGAAACGGCGTTCGGCCCGCCACAGCTGCGAAATCTCGGGCAGCCCGCTCCAGAAGCCAGTGGCAAGACCGGCAAGGTATGCAGCGCCTAACGCCGTGGTTTCGGTGACTTCGGGGCGAACTACGGGAACACCTGCGATGTCGGCCTGGAACTGCATCAACAGATCATTCTTGGCCGCCCCGCCATCGACACGCAGCTCGGTCAGCGGCTGATGCGCATCGCGCTGCATTGCTGCCAGTACATCGGCCGACTGCAGTGCAATCGATTGCAGTGCCGCGAGCGCAATGTGCGCCTTTGTCGTGCCACGCGTCAGGCCAACGATTATTCCCCGAGCGTCAGGATCCCAGTGTGGCGCGCCGAGCCCGACGAATCCGGGAACCAGGAACACGTCGCCGGCGTCATCGACCTGTCGTGCCAGGGCCTCGACATCGTCCGAGCGCGCAAAGAGCCCGAGGCCATCACGCAGCCACTGAACGACGGCGCCTGCGACAAATACGCTGCCTTCGAGCATGTACGCAGTAGCTTTCGGGTGTTCAAGCGCCCATCCGACGGTGGCCAACAATCGATTAGTGGAAGCCTGAGGGGCGGGACCAACGTTCATCAACATAAACGCGCCGGTGCCAATCGTGTTCTTTGCCATTCCTTTTTCAAAACACGCCTGTCCAAACGTTGCGGCCTGCTGATCGCCTGCACTGCCTGCAATCGCGATAGGTTCGCCGAACAACTCCGAAACAGTCGAACCGACAAGTTCGCTCGATGCGGTCACGCGCGGCATCAGAGCCAGCGGTACGTTGAACAAATCCAGCAGCTTGTTGCTCCAGGTTAGCGAACGCAGATCAAGCAGCAGTGTCCGAGAAGCATTCGTGACATCGGTTACGTGATGCGCTCCCCCGGTGAGATTCCAGATCAGCCAGGTGTCGATCGTTCCAAAGGCAAGTTCGCCGCGCACTGCACGCGCGCGGGCACCCGGCACGTGGTCGAGCAACCATTCGATCTTGGTTGCTGAAAAATAGGGATCAAGCAGCAATCCGGTCGTCTCCATAACGGCGGGCTCGACGCCTTGCTCGCGCAACGACTGGCACCGCTCGGTTGTGCGACGGTCCTGCCACACAATCGCATTTGAAATCGGTCGACCGCTGGCGCGCTCCCAGATGACCGTTGTTTCGCGTTGGTTAGTAACGCCGATTGCGGTGACGTCACTCGATCGCGCACCGGCCTGGCGCAATGCGGACTGCGCACATTCGAGCTGCGACGACCAAATCTCCGCGGCATCGTGCTCGACCCACCCCGGCTGCGGAAAAATCTGTCGAAATTCGCGCTGTACGGTCGCCACAATGCGTCCCCGTCGATCGAAAACAATCGCGCGTGAACTGGTGGTGCCCTGGTCCAGCGCCAGCACAAATTTAGTCATTATTCAATTTTCAGCGCGCAATGCTGCGGCCAGCATAGACGAACGATTCACGCAAAGGCAGACTCCGGCCCTGATACAGAAGGAGTCAACAATGCACCGCGTCTCGATTTGGAAACTGCTGGCAACCGCAACACTGATCTTCGCTGCCCCCGCGTACAGCCAGAGCTAGCCATCGAAGCCGATTCGAATGATCGTGCCTTTTCCGCCGGGCGGCACAACCGACATCGTTGCCCGCTCCCTGGGCGTCGAGCTGCAGAAGATGTGGCAGCAACCTGTCGTCATCGAAAACCGGCCGGGTGCTGGCGGCAACATCGGCTCCGAACTGGTCGCGAAAAGTGCGAACGACGGCTACACGCTGTTGATGGGCACTGTCGGCACGCACTCGATCAATGCTGCGCTCTTCGCACAGAGCGGCAACAAAATGCCGTTCGACCCCGTCAAGGATTTCGTGCCGATCACCCTGGCCGCCGGTGTTCCCAACGTGATGGTGGTCAATTCCAAGCTGCCCGTTAACACGGTCAGCGAGTTCATTGCCTATGCGAAGACACGGCCCGGGCAATTGAACATGGCGTCGAGCGGTAACGGGACGTCGATCCATCTGACTGGAGAATTATTCAAGACAATGACCGGGACGTATATGGTGCACCTGCCCTACCGTGGGTCCGCGCCCGCGTTGACAGATTTGCTTGCCGGCAATACCAATGTGATG
>JACCYC010000337.1 GCA_013696665.1 Burkholderiaceae bacterium
GAAGTCGTGCGCGCACTCGCAGCCGAGGACTCGACGCGCGCGTTGCCCGTCGACGCGGTGTCATTCCAGGATGAAGAGTCGCGGTTTGTCGGCTGTCTCGGCAGCCGCTCGTTGATCGGCGCGCTTACGCCGGAGATGGAGCATGCAGCCGTGGATAGCGACGGCGTGGCGCTGATCGACGCATTGCGCGAAGCGAGGCTGGCGGATGTGCCGCGCCTGCGTCTTTCGCGCGAGCGTTATGCGGGTTTCATCGAGGCGCACATCGAGCAAGGCCCGCATCTGGAAGATGCTGGTCTACGGATCGGCGTCGTGACGGGGATAGTGGGCCTGCGCAGCATTCGCTTCGTCTTTCGCGGCCAGCAGAACCATGCAGGCACGACAATGATGGCGCGCAGGCGCGATGCAAGTACCGCGCTATACGAGCTCGCAAACCACATCAACATCGCATTTCCGAAGGTAGCCGCCGAGCGCAGCGTCTGGACCATGGGCCGCGTTCGCGTCGAACCCAACGCGACTTCGATCGTGCCTGGATACGCCGAGCTCGACTTGCAATTTCGCGATCAATCGGAAACACCGCTTGATGCGTTCGAAGCCATCGTCGCGCGTCTTGTATCGGAAATGAATGCGCGCGGTGGTGTCACGATCGAAGCGCTCCCAACGCGCGCTCCGATCGCGCCTACGCGGATGGACGCCGCACTGCAGACCCATATCGAAGCCGCGGCGGAACGCCACTCACCGGGTAGTTGGCAGCGCATGCCTAGCGGCGCGTTCCACGACGCAGGCATCGTATCGGCGTCGATCCCGTCGGCGATGCTGTTCATCCCGTCGCTTGGCGGCATCAGTCACGACTTTGCGGAAGACAGCCGCGAGGAAGACATCGTGCTCGGTTGCCAGGTACTGGCAGACGCTGCCGCTTCGATCCTCCTTGACGCTAATGCCGGAAGCGCACGTGATTGCGCGACAACTCGCTGATTGACCGTGACAGACTCAGGCTAAAGGCCCCTTCGGAAAGTAATGCGAATACGCTGCGGTCTGGCTCACTTGCACGTTGTTGTGCCAGAACATCACGCGCTTCGCCCACGCTTTTTGCGACGCGATGACTTTCGCGAACAGCGGGTTTTCCGCGGAGTGCTTTGCCACCACCGTGTCCCAAGCTTTGAGCTGCGCGTCGAGAATCGGTTTCGGCGTGCGGTAGACCTTCACCTTGTCTTTGATCTGCAAATCTATGAAGTCCTGGGACATGCGATGCATGGACTTCCACAACATGTCGGAGTGCGCCGCGTGCGGAACATATTTAAGGATCGCCTTTATCTCCTCCGGCAACGCATCGTGCTTCGCCTTATTAAACATAACCTCACAGAAATTGTTGGCCATGTGATAACTCTGCTGCAAATAGAACTTGGCGACGTCCGGAAATCCCATAACGCGGTCGTCGGTAGCGCTGGCGAATTCGGCGCCATCAAGGACTCCGCGATCGAGGGCCGGAACGATGTCGGCCGGCGCCATCTGCACCGTTGACATGCCCAGCGCCGTGAACATCTCCACCGCAAGCCCGGACGTGCGGAACTTAAGGCCTTTCAAATCTGCCGGGTTCTTAATTTCTTTCTTAAACCAGCCCATTGGCTCGCAAGGCACTGGTCCACCGAGATAGCTCACGATGTCGAGCCGCGCAGCTTGCTGAATCTCGGCGAATAGCTGCTTGCCGCCACCATACTCAACCCAGCCCATCAGCTGGTTAGCGTCCATGCCGAAGTCGGGGCCAGCGCCGTAAAGACCGAACGCGACGTTCTTGCCGAACCAGAATGCAGGGATCCCGTGTCCCCCGTCAAGTACGCCCTTGCTGACCGCATCGACGAGCTGTAGGCCTGGGACGACAGCACCCGCAGGCAGCATGTCTATTTTTAACCTCCCACCGGTGAGGTCGAAGGCTTTCTTGCACCAGTCGACCGCGCATTCGTGGTAAATGAATTTTTGGGGCCACGTGCTTTGAAAGCGCAGCGTGATCGGTGTCTGCGCGCGCGCGATCATCGGAAACGTCAACGCAGCAGCGCTTGTGGCGACGCTTGTGGAGAGAAAGCGTCGGCGAGTTGCCGTTTTCGCACTCGTGCCGGGCGTGCTTTTATCTCGCTTCATTGAGTTTGCCCTTTTCGTCGACGTTAGTGCGCGTCGCAAAACCTGCGCTCTTCGCAAAGATGTTCGGCTTACGATAAATCGCGAGAATCGTGCAGCCTTCTTCACTGTAAGTCTCGTGCATCGAGGTCGAATGCCGCCAAACGTATTCACCTTTGCGCGCAATTCCATCATGGTCCGAGAAAGATCCTTCAAGCACCCAAGACTGTTCGATCTCAGGATGCATATGAAACGGCAGGCGCGCGCCCGGTTGCCACCTAAGAAGGCAGGTCATTTCTCCAGCCTCGACATTCTGGTAAAGCACTTTGATTTCGATCCCAGGAAACTGCGAAGGGGTCCAGTCCATGTCCTGCGGCTTTACGTACATAGAGCCGTTTGGGGTGGGGGTTAGCTTGAGCGTCTTCTCGCGCCACTGTTCGATCTGCTCAGGGGTGAGCTGTGCTGCCATGTTGCCTCCGTTGCGCCAGTGCGCGAGAATGCGTTGTCGGCAAGTATGCCCATTGGGAAACATTGAGTCAACATGCGCTTCGCAGTCTATATTTACGATGGGGTCGAACCGGTCGATCTCGCTACCTACGGTGTGCTCTCGATGGCCCGACGGGTCGCACCACAGATCTCGATGTTCACCGTTGCACCCACCAGCGGTGAGATTCAAATGGCAAATGGCCTTCGGGTGATTGCCGACCACGGCTTTGACGACTGCCCGCCCTCCGACGCTCTCATAGTTACCGGCGGACCCGGCTGGGTCGCGCAATGCGAGAACAGCGAAACTCTTAACTTTGTACGTCGGTACGCCGCAGGACGTGTCGTCGCGGGCGTATGCACCGGGGCGATGATCCTGGCAGCGG
>JACCYC010000343.1 GCA_013696665.1 Burkholderiaceae bacterium
ACCGTACTGATATCCAGTGGGCATTCTGAGCTTTGGAAACGGCGCGACCAGATCACCGCTTGCGAGCAAATCGTCGATGAACGGCGTGCGCGCCAGCACAACCCCCTGTCCACGTACCGCCGCCTGCACCGACTGATCGATGAACGTGAACATCAGCCGCGGTGGCGGCGGCGGCGCGCGCACCCCGGCGAATGGGAACCAGCGGGCCCACGTGCTTGCGTTGGCGGTGGGCATTGAGTCATCGAGCTCGAGCAGCGGAAAATGAAATAGGTCGTGCGGCTTGTTGAGCGCGACGCCTTGTCGCTCGAGTAACAGCGGTGACAGCGCCGGCACGACTTCTTCGTCCATCAGGCGCAATGCAGCGTGCGGCAGCGAAGCCGCGCGCGTCCAGCGGATCGCAAGATCGACCCCCTCGGCTTCGATGTCGATGAAGCGGTCTCCGGCATCGATGCGGATCTCGATATGAGGATTCTCGCGCTGAAAAGCGGTCAGCCGGGGCACGAGCCACAACGATGCAAATGAGGCATAGGTGGTGACCGTTACACGTTCGGAGTTGCGCGGACCTCGGATGTCGGCAACGGCGCGGTCGATCTGCTTAAGCGCCTGCTGCGTCGCCTGATAGAACCTCTGCCCTGAGGCAGTTAATGCCAGTGAACGTGTCTGCCGCGCAAAGAGCGCGGTGCCGATCTGGCGCTCCAGTTCTGCGACCTGCCGACTAATCGACGATTGCGTCAAGTTCAACTCAGCCGCAGCAAGCGTGAATGACATGCGGCGCACCGATGCTTCGAATCCACGCAGCGCTGACAGTCCGATCGGACGATCGGGGACCGACGTTCTGCTGCGCGGCGGCTTCATTCCTTAACCATACATGCAATAAATGCATGTATCAACTGCAATCTTTTCGTTTGTCGAGCGCTACGGTGGCGCGTCCAATGTACACATCGCAAGTTAACGGAACATGCAGAAAACGCATGGTGAATCACCCATGAAATACGAATCGACCTTTGGCACCCTGAGCCTCGCGGGCGGGACCCTGGTGCCGTTTTCTTCCAAGCCCGGAAAGCTTGTGCGCGTTCTGTCCGGTCGCGTCTGGATTACGGTAGAGGGCAATGTGCACGACGCGTTTCTCAGCAGCGGAGAAGAGATCGGCCTTGACAGTCGAGGGCTTGTTGTCATTGAGGCGCTCGCGCCGGCCCGCATCGAATGGATTGATCCGGTTCGTCAGCACTCGTCGATCGTTTCTCTAATCGACAAAGCGTTTTCAGCAGTGCGCAACTGGTGGAAGGGGCCGGCGTCGCACAGAACAGAGTGTCGGGCCGGCTGATCGATTGCGCAGCGGCGCACCCGGGCCCACGCACTCGTCCGAACAGCGCGCCCGTGTCTGGCACGAACTCCAAGGCGTTGGCGTGTGTGTCTATTCAGTCCAGTGCGTCATGATTCATTGACTGATCTTGCATCTGACAGCCGCGATGCCGGTGCTAATCGGAGCATTGATCAACAGAGCCGCACCGATACTGGCTGATGGCAGAGGCCCGTACGTTTTCCCAATTTGGCGCCGGGCTACCGGCGATGCTTCAACGCAAGCGTCGCAGCGCCGCGGGGTTCCTAAAGGCCCATCGCATTGCGCTCGCCGGCGTCGTGGTGGTGCTTCTGATCGGTTGGCTCGCACTCGGTGTGATAATTCAAGCCGACTACGACTCTGAGGTGCACCGTGGATACGACTCCGCGGAACTTAGCGCACAACGCCTGGCCAATCACACCGCTCGAGTACTGGACCAGACCGCCCGAATTGCCTTGCTGGTAAAGCACCTGTACGAGCGCGATGGCACGGTCGATTTTGCGGCACTGAGCAAGGCAGGTTTGCTGGGAGATTCTGACGCCACCTCAGTGGCGCTCGTGGATTCCGCGGGCAATTTGTTCGCTAGCACCCATACCTCGGACAAGCTCAATTTCTCCGATCGGGCACACTTCCAGGCAGCACGATCGAGAACAGACATGGTGATGGCCCCGCCGGTTTTCGCGCGCATTACCCGTCGGTGGGTATTGCCGACGGCGTTGCAGCTTTCGAATGCAGATGGTTCGTTCGCGGGTGTCGTGCTGGTGGCGTTGGACGCAAAGGCGCTAACGAGCGGTTACGAGCATGATGAGGGGCCAGAAAAGGTCATCGCAATTCTCGGCCGCGACGGGATCTTTCGTTCGAGGCGTGTCGGTAAGACGCATACGTCCGGAGAGTCGATGGATCCGCGAAGAGCGGAGGCAGTGCTGAAAGAGAACAATCCTCGTATCAGCGAGCGAAGCGCGATCGACAACATCGCGCGCTTTCCGACTGCGGTTCCAGTGGCCGGCACGGACCTGCTGGCCGTCGTCGCCGTTGCTGAGTCGTTTGTGATGGCACCTCATTTCCAGCTTCGGCGGGGCCTAATTGCAGCGGGCCTTGGCGGCAGTCTTGCCTTTCTGATTATTGCGTTCGTTTGGGCGCGCCAGGCGCACCGAGCCAGCCTTAGTGACTCTCAGAAGCGCCGCAGTGAGGCCACGCAAGCCGCGATCTTGAATGCAATGCCGGCGCACATCGCCCTCGTCGATGCGGCGAACTGCATTTTGAGCGTCAACGACAGCTGGCGAAGTCACGACTGCGTTACCGCTATGCAGGACCCGCTGAGCGGTGTCGGCAGAAATTTTTCGGAGGTTCGCGCGCTGGTCTATGGCGGGTCGGGTCAGACGTCGCGCGAGATCGAAGAGGGAATTCGCTTCGTGCTCAACGGTGGCACGCAGATCTTCGAGCTCGATTACCAGGGCCACAGCGGCGAGCAGGAACGTTGGTTTCGCCTGGCAGTAGTACCTGTAGTGATCGACGTCGACCGCCACGCTGTGATTCGTCAAATCGACATTACAGACAGAAAAATTGCAGAGGAAGCGCTGCTGCAAAGTCAGCGGCTCACCCGGGTGGTTGGAAAAGTCGCGCGCATCGGAGGCTGGTCGGTTGATGCACGCACGCAGACATTGGTCCTGTCCGAGGAGTTGCGGTCCATTTACGGCATGGAGGCCAGCGAGCCGACCATGCTCGAGCAAACCGCCGGTCGCATCGTGCCTGAGCACCATTTTGCTGCCGCGGAAGCGTTTCGGCTGTGTCTCAGCGAGAGTGTTCCTTATGACATCGAGATAGAAGCGATGACCGCGGGCGGGCGCCGCTTCTGGGCTCGTGTCATCGGCCAACCGATTCTCGACGCGGCCGGCACCGTCATTGGGGTGCAAGGTGCGACGCAGGACATCAGCGAGCGCAAGCGCGATCAGGATCAGCTGCTATCGCTGATCGAGACGACTTCTACAGTGCAGCGAATCATGAACCGGGAACTCGAGGGGAAGGTCGCCGCGCGCACGATGCAGCTGGAGGCAGCGAATGCCTCGCTGGCAGAGCGCGAGCAGGAGATCCATTCGGTCCTTGAAAACATGGCTGATGGGGTGATTACCGTGAACAAATCCGGAATCATCAGAGCCGCCAACTCGATGGTCCAGACGCTGTTCGGCTACCCGCCTGCCGAACTTGTTGGCGAAAACCTCGCACTTCTGATTCCGGGTGTGCAGATCGGTCAATCGGCGGGAGACCTCGACATGGAAGCGCTTGCCGAAAGGTCGCTCGCCATCGCACGGCGCGAACTGCTCGGCCTGAACCGCAACGGTGAGCGGATTGCGTTGGACGTTGCCTTCAGCAAATTTCAAATCAAGGGCGAGCGCTGGTACACCGCCATCGTGCGCGACATTCGCGAGCGGCAACGCATATTGGCCGATCTGCGGCAGGCGCGCATCGACGCGGAAGAAGGCAGCAGAGCAAAGTCGGCATTCGTTGCAACGATGAGCCACGAAATCCGCACCCCAATGAATGGCGTAATCGGAATGATCGATGTTCTGCAGCAGACGCGTCTGGACGCCGATCAGGCCGAGATGGTTGAGCTCGCGCGTGACTCGGCGCATTCGCTGATGGGGATCGTCGATTCCGTGCTGGACTTTTCGAAGATCGAGGCCGGCAAGGTGGAGCTCGAAAGCCAGCCGATGTCGATTGCGCAGATCGTGGAAAAAGTGAACGCTCTGTCGCAGACACTGGCCAGCAAAAGTGGCGTCAGGTTGTCTCTGTTTGTTGACTCACGGATTCCAAAGCACGTACTCGGTGACGCAGCCAAGCTCAGACAAGTCCTCGTTAATCTGATGAGCAACGCAATCAAGTTTTCAAGCGGTTCAGCGGCCGGCGGCCAAGTTGCCATGAGGGCCACGCTCGTTGAGCAACTCGGTGCCACTGCGTGCGTCAAGTTTGTGATTGTTGACAATGGCGTTGGGGTCGATGAACCGACGCTGGCGCGGCTGTTTACTCCATTTACGCAGGCTGACGCGTCAACCACAGCGCGGTTTGGCGGGACCGGTCTCGGACTGGCGATCGTGCGTGCTCTAGTGCACATGATGGGTGGCGACGTTTCGGTAGACAGCGTTGTTGGCAAAGGGTCTGCCTTCACGGTTCAACTGACTGTAGCCGTCGTCAGCGCCCAGCAGCAGCAAGAAGCACGGACACCGATTCGCACCCCTGCGCCCGCGCAGACTTCATCGTTGCCTGACTCGCGCTTCGTCGCGCGTCCGATCCTCGTGGCAGAAGACAACAAGGTCAATCAGCGCGTGATCGCTCATCAACTCAAGCTGCTCGGCTATTCCAGCCATATCGCCGATGACGGCATGGCGGCTCTGGAGGCCTGGAAGAACGGAGACTTCTCATTGCTGCTCACTGACTTGCGCATGCCGTTGATGGACGGTTATTTGTTGGCGGCTTCGGTTCGTTCAAGTGAACCCGAAGGCCAGCGCATTCCGATCGTCGCTCTGACGGCCAACGCGCTGCGCGAGGAATCTGCCTTATGCGCGGCGGCCGGGATGGACGATTACGCGACCAAGCCAATCGGAATCGACGACTTGCAGCGCCTGCTGCAGAAGTGGATTCCAAGCGCGCGAGCGGTGCCGTAGGCCAAGCCGCTGACGCTCCTGCGTCGTAGTTTCTCGATCTAAGCTCAGATCCCGTGCGCGCGCTATTAGGCGCTAGCTGGCTTGACTATCGAGCCGCTTCCACAATTCGACGCTGGCCTCGGCCTGGTTCAGTGTGTAGAAGTGCAGCCCCGGCACCCCGACCGCGAGCAACTGCTCGCAGAGATTTGTCACCACATCCAAGCCGAAGGCGCGGATTGATTCGCGATCGTCGCCAAAACTTTCGAGCCGCCGTCTGATCCAGCGCGGAATCTCCGCGCCGCACGAATCGGAGAAACGCGCGAGCTGCGTATAGCTGACGATCGGCATCACACCGGCCACGATTGGCACATTGCACCCCAGTGCGCTGGCCTCGTCGACGAATCTTGCGTAGGCGTCAAAGTTGTAGAAGTACTGTGTGATCGCCGAATCTGCGCCGGCATTCACCTTGCGGATGAAGCTTTGCAGATCAGCCGCGGGCGAGTGCGACTGCGGGTGATATTCCGGGTACGCGGCCACCGTGATGTGAAACCAGTCACCCGTTTCGGCGCGCGCGAATTCGACCAGCTCATTGGCGTATCGAAAATCACCAGCGCCACCGGCTGCACCCGATGGCATGTCACCACGCAGGGCCAATATGCGGCGGACGCCGCGCTCGCGATAGCCAGCCAACAGCGTTCGAACCGATTCGCGCGTGGTACCGATGCACGAAATATGCGGCACCACTGGCAACCCTTCATCCTGCATCTCGACAACGGTGTTCCACGTACCCTCGCGCGTCGAGCCGCCCGCACCGAAAGTGACTGAAAAATATTCCGGCTTAAGCGTCGCGAGCTCGCGTCTGACAGCGCGGAGTTTCACAACACCTTCGGGCGTGCGCGGAGGAAAGAATTCGAAGCTGGCGTTAACGGTCAAGCCCTGACCTTTCGCCGGTCCGGAATCAGCATCGACAGCAACCATGTGATTACGGTGTAAAGCAGCGCGCCGACAAAGGCCGCGCCGAAGCCGCCGACGTTGAATCCTGGTACTAGCACGGCGACTGCCCAGAAGAGCAGCGCATTGATCACCAGCAGGAACAAGCCGAGCGTCAAAATCGTGACCGGAAACGTCAGCACGACCAGAATCGGCTTGATCACCGCATTGACCAGTCCGAGCACGAGGGCGGCGATGGCAGCGGCCTGCCAATCCTGAATCTGTACGCCGGGAAAGAGATAGGCGACCGCAAGCAGCGCGATCGCATTCAGTATCCATACCAGCAAAAGGCGCATGAGCCCTCCGACGATCGCTTAGTAGCGGTAGTGATCCGGTTTGTAAGGGCCTTCTTTCGCCACGCTGATGTAGCGCGCCTGCGCATCGGTGAGCTCGGTCAATTGCGCATTCAGTTTTTTCAGCTGCAACCGTGCAACTTTCTCGTCGAGATGTTTCGGGAGCACGTACACGCCGACCGGATAGCGGTCGGTGTTGGTGAAAAGCTCGATCTGCGCGATCACCTGATTGGCAAATGAACTCGACATCACGTAACTCGGATGACCGGTGCCGCATCCCAGATTGACCAACCGCCCTTCGGCGAGCAGGATGATGCGCTTGCCGTCTGGGAAGATGATGTGATCGACCTGCGGCTTGATGTTTTCCCACTTGTATGGCTTGACGCCCGCGATATCGATTTCGTTGTCGAAGTGCCCGATATTGCAGACAATCGCCTGGTCTTTCATCTTGGCCATGTGATCGTGCGTGATCACCTGGAAGTTGCCGGTGGCGGTAACGAAAATGTCGGCCTTGTCGGCCGCGTAATCCATCGTCACCACACGGTAGCCTTCCATTGCTGCCTGCAGTGCGCAGATCGGATCGATTTCGGTGACCCAGACCTGCGCGGATAGCGCGCGCAAGG
>JACCYC010000352.1 GCA_013696665.1 Burkholderiaceae bacterium
GGGAGGCATTGCGTGTCACACGGGCCGCGAGAGCTGCTTCTTTCGTCGCCTCGAAGGCGAACAATGGCAAGCTGTCGATCCGGTATTGAAAGATCCGGAGTTGATCTATGGCAAATGACACCATGAGCGGCGCGATACTTAAGCAGTTGGCCGACGTGCTCGATTCGCGCAAGGGTGCCGATGCGGCTGCGTCGTATGTAGCGCGGCTGTTCTCGCTGGGGGACGACGCGATCCTCAAAAAGATTGGCGAAGAAGCGACCGAGGTGGTGCTTGCGGCGAAGGGTGGAGCCACCGAGCGCATCGTTGCCGAAACCGCCGACCTGTGGTTTCACTGCATGGTAATGCTCTCGTATTACGGTCTACGTCCTGAAAATGTCCTCGATGAACTGTCGCGGCGCGCGGGCACATCGGGCATCGAAGAACAAGCGCTGCGTAAGGCGCTTGCGCGTGGCCTATGAAACTTGCGGATTGCCTGTTTTGTCGCATTGCGGGCGGGGAGATCCCGAGCGGCAAGCTTTATGAAGACAGTGAGGTGCTGGCGTTCCGCGACATCCATCCGGCTGCCCCGGTGCACTTTTTGGTGATCCCGAAGTCTCACGTGGATTCACTGCTTACCTCTGGACCGGAACACGAGGCGGTGTTGGGTAAAATGATTGCCCTTGCCCCTCGGCTCGCGAAAGACCAAGGGTGCGACAACGGCTTTCGGCTCGTGATTAATAACGGTCCGGACGGCGGGCAAGAGGTTAATCACTTGCACATCCACATCATGGGCGGCCCCCGCCCGTGGAAACGTCAGTAGGAGTACCAAATGGGTTCATTTTCGATCTGGCACTGGTTAATCGTTTTGCTCGTGATCATCCTGGTCTTTGGCACGGCGAAGCTGAAAAATATGGGCAAGGACATGGGTGGCGCGATCAAGGGCTTCAAGGAAGGCATGAAGGACGGTACCGATGACGTCGCCAGCAAGGTCGACGACCGCCGCCAGGTGCCGGGTCAAACCATCGACGTCCAGGCCAAGGAAAAAAATCCGGCGTCCAACGTCTAGGTTGGTGCCTGTCGAGCAGCACGCGCGGCCCGCATAGCGGTTTGCGGGCCTAGCTAAACCGCCGGCACTCGACCCTTCGATGTTCGACTTCAGTTTCGGTGAGCTTGCCCTTATCGGCACAGTGGCGTTGGTCGTCCTCGGGCCCGAGCGACTGCCGCGCGTTGCGCGCACGGTCGGCGAATGGGCGGGCAAAGCGCAGCGCTATGTGGCGCAGGTTAAATCCGATATCAATCGCGAAGTCGAATTCGCCGACCTGAAGAAGCTGCAGGATGAAGCGCGCGAGGTGGCTCGATCGATTGAGACCAGTGTTCAAGGGAACATGGCGAGCTTTCAGGCGGGGATCGATTCGACCGTCAAGAGCCTGAATACGGGCTTCGATGATCCGGCAGCAGCAAACGCTTCAACACCCGCCGACCACTCTTGGGAGGGGACGGGGCAGACGTGGACGAACCACCGCTTCGAGCGCCGTTTCAAGCCCGGCCCCACTGTTTATGAATTGGCGCAGGAGATCGAGAGGCTAAAACGTCAGCTTGCCGTGCCAGACACGTCGGGCCCGTTGCGGCATAAACGGGCACCGCGCGCACGGATAAACCGGGTGCGGATTCGGCGCTAGGGCGCGCGAAGGCTATGCAAGACGCCAGCGAACAACCCGCGCCCGAGCAGAGTTTTCTGTCGCACTTGGTCGAGCTTCGGACGCGCATTGTGCGGGCATCCATCGCCATCATCGTCATCTTCATTCCGATGACGTTTTTCATGCAACAGATTTTTGATTTTCTTTCGCGTCCGATGTTGGCTGCATTGCCGACGGGCGCCAAGCTGATCGCCACCGGCGTGATCACGCCGTTCATGGTGCCGCTCAAGGTCACGCTATTCGCCGCCTTTCTGATTGCGTTGCCCTACGTGCTGTGGCAAGTTTGGGCGTTCGTAGCACCCGGTTTGTATCGCCACGAAAAGCGGCTTGCGGCGCCGTTGATTGCATCGAGCGTGTTGATGTTTTTCGCCGGCATGGCGTATTGCTATTTTGTGGTGTTCGGATTCGTCTTCAAGTTCATCGCCGGATTCGCGCCGGCGTCGGTTTCGGTGTCGCCTGATATCGAGGCCTACTTCAGCTTTGTGATGGGATTGTTCATCGCCTTCGGCCTGACATTCGAAGTCCCGATCGTCGTGGTGCTTCTGGTGCGCACTGGCATTGCGAGTATCGAAAAACTAAAAAAAGCACGGCCCTACGTTGTCGTCGGGGCTTTTGTCGTGGCCGCAATTTTCACCCCCCCCGACGTGTTATCGCAGCTACTTCTCGCGATTCCGCTGGTCATTTTGTATGAGCTCGGTATTGTTATTGCGCGATTTGTCGGCGGCCCCAAAGTCGCCGAAGAAGCGGGGTCGCAGGAAGCCTCGCCGACGTGATGCGTATCGTGGAGTTCGCGCTGGCGTGCATGTTCGTCTGCACCAGTGCCGTCGCAGCCTCGCTGCCGGTGATGCCCGACAATGATGTCGATGTTGCTGCCGGCTGGAATGCCTACCGTGCCAATGATGCCGAGCGTGCCCTCGCGCACTATCGAAAGGCCGCCGATCGGAACAATCGTGTCGCACAGTTCAATCTGGCCATCATGCTGCTGGCCGGAGAGGGTACGAAGGCTGATCCTGCAGCTGGCGTTGAATGGCTGGGGAAGTCGGCGGAACGCGGTTTCGCGCGCGCCCAGTTCGCGCTGGCGCTGCTATATGAAAAGGGCGAGCACGTCGTTCGGTCGCAGGAAAGCGCTACCGCGTGGTTTCGCAGAGCAGCTGAGCAGAACCATCGCGAAGCACAGATAGGTTTGGCGACGCAGTACTTTCTGGGGCGCGGCGCGCCGCGTGATTTCAAAGAAGCAGCCGTTTGGTACGAGCGCGCGGCGGAGCAGGGGGACGAGGCGTCTGCCTACATCGTGGCCAGTCTTTACGAAAAGGGCGACGGCGTGCAGCAGGACTTTCCGCGCGCCTGGTACTGGTACAGCCGCGCTGCGACCGGCGGCGAGCCGGCGGCGATCATGAAAGCGCGCGAAATGCGCGAAAAGCTGCCGCGCTAGCGCTTCCTAGTGACGCAGTTGCGGCGTCGGCCGTTCGCCCACGGGCACCTGGACGTCGAGCTCTTTGCCTGCCCGCATGACCTTGACGCGTGCGTCGGAGCCCGGGGGTAACTGCGAAATCAGATTCAGCATTGCCCGGCTATTTATCACCGGCTGACCGTTGATGCTCACCATCACGTCACCCGGCTCCAGCCCTGCTTTACGCGCCGGACTCGCGCGTTCGACTCCTTTAAGAATGACACCTTCGTTGCGTGTGAGCCTGAGCAGCTGCGCCAATTCGGAATTAATGTCTTCCGGCACGACGCCGAAGTAACCACGCTGGACTTTTCCGCTCTTGATCAATTGATCCATTACCTGCGTGACGATTGTCGAAGGAATCGCAAAGCCAATTCCGATCGAGCCACCCGTGCGCGAAAATATCGCAGTGTTGATGCCGACCAGGTTGCCGTTTGAATCAACCAGTGCGCCGCCCGAGTTGCCCTGGTTTATTGCCGCATCGGTCTGTATGAAGTTTTCAAATGTGTTGATGCCCAAATTGCTGCGGCCCAGGGCGGACACGATTCCCATCGTTACGGTCTGCCCCACGTCGAACGGGTTGCCGATCGCGAGCACCACATCGCCGACCTGCAAAGAATCCGAGCGGCCGAAAGTGATCGCCGGCAGGTCGCGCGCTTCGATTTTCAGCACCGCAAGGTCACTTTCCGGATCCGCTCCAACCAGCTTGGCTTCAAATTGGCGCCCGTCTGAAAGTGCGACGGCAATCTCATCGGCCGCCTGCACCACGTGATTGTTGGTCAGGACGAAACCGTCGCCTGTTGCCACCACACCGGAGCCCAGACTGGCAACCCGATCGTTGCCGCGTCCCTGGCCGAAAAAATAGCGGTACAACGGGTCGTCAGCGCCCGGGCGCCGGACTTCCTTGGTTGTGTAGACGTTGACCACCGCCGGTGCTGCCAGTTTCACTGCAGCGCCGTACGAATTGAGCGCGTTGACCCGCGTATCCGGAACGGCTGCCTGCTTGATCCCCAAGCTATCGGCCGCTGGCAGCGGCGCGGCCGGCACTGGCTCGCGCGACAGCCATTCGGGACGCAGCGTCGATACGATGAACAGCAGCGCTAGGCCAATAGTGGTGGCTTGCGCAAAAACGAGCCAGAGGCGACGCATCATCGTGGAATACAGTCCGGAAGGTGAATTAAACGCTACGGGTTATGCACAGGGCAAGCATTATTCCCTCCAATGCTCCGTACCACGGTGCCGCCTGTCCGTGCGGCGGCGCCGCGCCTCCGATTACGTTAGCGCCGCTTCAATTCGTCCCGGATCTCTCGCAGCAGGAGCACGTCTTCGGCCGCTGGTGGAGTGGTTGTGTCGAGTCGCGCGCGAACCCGGTTCACCGCCTTGATCATCCAGAAAATGACAAACGCGAGAATGACGAAGTTAAGCAATATTGTGATGAAGTTGCCCCAAGCCATGACCACCGCCGAGGTACGTGCTACCGCCAGTGGAGTGTTCGGTGCCACGCTGCCCGAAAGCACTACATACTGATTCGTAAAATCCACCGCGCCACCGAGCATCGCGTTGAGGACCGGCATCACAAGGTCATTGACCAGCGAATCAACAATCCTGCCGAACGCGGCACCGATGATGATGCCGATTGCCAGATCGATCACATTACCCTTGACCGCAAAATCCCGAAATTCCTTGAGCATGCTCATGCTGATCCCCGCGAACGGGCCGGTCGTAATTGAAGGCCGAGTTTACCGAGTGGCAATCGGAACATCGGATCAAGTAGAATGCCGCGCTGCCGATTAGGCACGCGACCCGAGCCGATTGGTTAAAGTTTGATTCAAACAATTCGTTCGCAATCACGTGCTGTTACGCCCCGCCGTTTCTCTCATCCTTGATCCGGGACTTTCATGTCGACGACTACTGTCACCGAGGGTGACGGGCCTTTAGATAGATCCGTGGACAAGGAGCGCCGCGCGACGATTGCGGTGGCTGCCGCAGTCGGGGGTGCTGGCCTCATTGCGGCTGCGGTTCCGTTCGTAACGTCTTTTTTGCCTTCCGAACGCGCCCTCTCCGCCGGTGCGCCGGTGGAGGTGGACATTGCAGGCATCGCACCCGGCGAGATGCGCACCACTGAATGGCGCGGCCGCCCCGTATGGTTCCTGAATCGCACGCCGCAGATGCTGGAGTCGATTCGCAGGGCGGACAAGGAGGTCGCAGACCCGAAGTCTGTGCGCACCGCGTATCCCACCCCCGCGTACGCGCGCAACGAGTACCGCTCAATCAAGCCGGATTTGCTCGTCGCTGTGGGGATCTGTACCCATCTCGGCTGTTCGCCAACGGGACCGTATGCCAGCGGCACGAACGCGATGCTGGGTAGTAACGCCGGATTTCTCTGCCCTTGTCACGGTTCGGTGTTCGACCTGGCAGGCCGCGTGTTCCAGAACATGCCGGCGCCGGACAACCTTGAAATTCCGCCGCATAAATATTTGTCCGACACGCTCGTGCTGGTCGGCGACGACTCAAAAGCGTAAGCGACCCGATGGCAGAACAAAAAAGTCAATACACCGGCCTGCTGGGTTGGGTCGATGAGCGCATGCCGACTGCAATGTCGGAATTCAAGAAGCACATGTCGGAGTATTACGCGCCAAAAAATTTCAACTTCTGGTACATCTTCGGCGGCCTGGCGATCGTGGTGCTCGTGATTCAGATCGTCAGCGGGATTTTTCTGACGATGCATTACAAGCCTGACGCCGGCCTTGCGTTTGCGTCAGTCGAATACATCATGCGCGATGTCCCTGGCGGATGGTTTATTCGTTACATGCATTCGACAGGCGCTTCGTTCTTTTTTATCGTCGTTTATCTGCACATGTTTCGCGCGCTTCTCTATGGCAGCTATCGCCGGCCGCGCGAACTGTTGTGGATTTTTGGATGCCTGCTGTTTTTGATGCTGATGGCCGAGGCATTCTTCGGCTACCTGCTGCCGTGGGGCCAGATGAGCTACTGGGGCGCGCAGGTCATTGTCAATCTGTTTGGAGCGATTCCGTTCATCGGCCCGGAGCTGGCGCTCTTCATTCGCGGCGATTACGTCGTCGGCGACGCGACGCTGAACCGCTTTTTTGCCTTCCACGTGATCGCAATTCCGCTGGTGCTACTCGGCCTGGTGGTGGCTCACATCATCGCTCTGCACGATGTCGGCTCCAACAATCCGGATGGCGTAGAGATCAAGGCGCACACAGACGCGCAAGGGCGCCCGCTTGACGGTGTTCCGTTTCACCCCTACTACACGGTTCACGACCTTTACTGGCTTTCGATCTTTCTGCTGGCGTTTTTCGCAGTGCTTTTTTTCTGGCCGGAGATGGGCGGGTACTTTCTCGAGTGGAACAATTTCATTCCAGCTGATCCGCTGGTAACCCCAAGCCATATTGCGCCGGTCTGGTACTTCACACCGTATTACTCGATTCTGCGTGCCGTCACCGAGCAGTTCATGCTCGTGCTGGCAGTCGCCGCAATTGGCATGTCGGCGCTGCTCGTGTTGACCACTTCAAATTCGATTATCCGCGGCGCGATCGCAGCGTTTTCGGTGTTGCTGGTCGTGCTGATGCTGGTACCGGGCGTCAAGCTCGATCCGAAGTTCTGGGGGGTCGTGCTGATGGGTGCATCCGTCATGATCTTCTTTGCGATGCCGTGGCTTGATCATTCTCCGGCGAGATCGATGCGCTATCGGCCGAAGTGGCACTTCTGGTTGCTGATCGCGTGGGTTGTCGCGTTTCTGATTCTTGGTTATCTGGGCACGCAACCTCCGTCACCGAGCAAGATCATCGTTGCGCAAGTTCTTACGTTGGTTTATTTCGCCTTCTTCGCGCTGATGCCCTGGTGGAGCCGGATGGGGGAATTCAAACCTGTACCCGACCGTATTACGTTCGTGCCGCATTGATGAATCCGATGAACACTTCTCTATGGTGGAGTTCGTTGACTCGCGCTGCGATAAGCGTGGGGCTGGGTGCATCGATTTTGTTGGGGGCTTCGGCTGCAGTGGGGGCCGAGGGTGGTATCGCGATGGACTCGTGGCCGGTTGACCGCGGACAGAACGCCGCGTCGCTGCAAAACGGAGCGCGGTTGTTCGCCAGTTACTGCATCGGTTGCCACAGTGCCAGCCTCGTGCGTTGGAACCGATTGCAGGATATCGGTCTAAACAGCGCGCAGATCCAGCAGTACCTTATCTCGGGCAACCAGAAGGTCGGCGACACGATTCGCACCGGTGCGGCCCCTGCAGATCAGAAGCGATGGTTCGGCAAGACGCCGCCGGATTTATCGGTGATCACACGCGCGCGTACTTCATTTGAGCATGCAGGCGCCGACTACATTTATACGTTGCTGCGGGGCTATTACCGCGACGCAAGCGCCCCCAACGGCTGGAACAACGTCGCCTATCCAAACATTGCGATGCCGCACGTTTTCTGGCAGGAGCAAGGGCCGCGCGAAACACGCATCGAATCAACCGAAGCGCGCAAGGATGCAAAAACAGGCGCTGTGCAGCACATGCAGGTTGTAACGACTTATCAACCGGACGGCACATCGTCGCGCACCGAGACGCCTGTCACCAACCACGGGGCTGGCGGTATCACCTACACCTTCAAGCCGCTCAATGTCGAACAGTCGCGGCGCTTTGATGCCGATGCAGCAGACCTGGTCGCGTTCCTCGCGTTCATCACCGACCCGACCGCCGGCAAACGCGTGACCATCGGCGTCTGGGTACTCATTTTTCTTGCATTTTTCACTGTCATCGCGTGGCGGCTCAATGCCGTGTACTGGAAAAAAGTTCGGTAACCGGTTCGGCGCAGATCTGCGCTGAAGCCTTGCATCTCGCACAATAAATTGGACCTGCAGACCTCGGAGCGTCGCTCCTGGTCACTACAAGACAAGGAAAATAAATGATGGTGCTTTACTCCGGAACCACTTGCCCGTTCTCGCAGCGCTGCCGTTTCGTGCTGTTCGAGAAGGGCATGGACTTTGAGATCCGCGATGTTGATCTTTTCAACAAGCCTGAAGACATCAACACGATGAACCCTTATGGGCAGGTTCCGATCCTGGTCGAGCGCGATCTGATTCTGTACGAGTCGAACATCATCAACGAATACATTGATGAGCGCTTTCCGCATCCGCAGTTGATGCCGGCAGACCCGGTGATGCGCGCGCGCACGCGTCTTTTCCTGTTCAATTTCGAGCGCGAGTTGTTCGTCCACGTGCAAATTCTCGAGAACAGCAACAACCAGAAAGCGATGGAAAAAGGCAGGGCCACGATCCGCGACCGGCTGACGCAACTGTCTCCGATCATGCTTAAGAACAAGTACATGCTGGGCGATGACTTTTCAATGCTCGATGTTGCCTTGGCGCCCTTGCTATGGCGCCTGGACCACTATGGCATCGACCTGCCGAAAAGTGCGGCACCGTTAATGAAGTATGCCGAGCGCATGTTTTCGCGACCGGCGTACATTGAAGCCCTCACCCCGTCCGAAAAGGTGATGCGAAGGTAGTTCTTCCAATGGCAGATGTTTCGACCAAGCCATATTTAATCCGCGCAATTCACGAGTGGTGCGCGGACTCGGGTTTGACGCCGTACATCGCCGTACTGGCGGATGCAGGCGTCAACGTGCCTTCGGAGTTCGTCCGCAACGGCGAGATTGTTCTTAACATTTCCCCGCTTGCCACGAATCGCCTGAAGCTTGGGAACGAGGTCATTGAGTTTCAGGCGCGCTTCGGCGGGGTGGCACGCGAGGTTGTAGTCCCGATCGAAAAAGTGATCGCCGTTTATGCGCGCGAAAGCGGGCAGGGCATGGCCTTCGATGTGGCGCGCGCCGCACCTTCAGGTACCGATGCTATCGGTGCGAATACAGAAAATGCGAAAACAATTCCGGGCCCTGCGCAGATGTCGCTCGTTCCCGTTCGGGCGCCGGCGGAAACGGCCGAAAACAACGAGCCGAGCGAGCCCCCCCCACCACCGCGCGCCGGTGACCGTCCGAAGTTGACGCGCATCAAGTAAAGTCCGCGGCTGCCCGACACGGCCGGCATAGCTCAGTTGGTAGAGCAACGGTTTTGTAAACCGAAGGTCGGGGGTTCGAGTC
>JACCYC010000245.1 GCA_013696665.1 Burkholderiaceae bacterium
CGTTGCGCGTGCGCGTTCGGCCCGGCGGCACGTACGGCGCGCTGTATCGATGTGGCGCAATGCGACGCATCTCCGATTCGATCCAGGCCTCCACGGCCGCTGACAGTTCTTCAGCGCTCTTTCCGGCTGGGTCGATGGGTGGTCCGATCGATACGGTGACAGTTCCCGGTGTCTTGATGAACTTTCCCTTCGGCCAAAATTCGCCCGAATTCACAGCGATCGGCACAGCCATCGCGCCGGTGCGCATCGCAAGGCGTGCGCCACCCGTTTTATAGCGCCGGCTCGCGCCGGGACTGGTGCGAGTGCCTTCCGGAAAGATCACGATCCACCAGCCACGCTGAAGACGGTCCTTGCCCTGTTCCACCACCTGCTCGAACGCTTCCTGGCCTTTACTGCGATCGATACTGATCATTTGCGTCGATGCGATGCCCCATCCAAAAAACGGCACCCAGTTGAGTTCGCGCTTGTAGACAAACGCGACCTTGCGCGGCATCGAACACTGCAACCAGAACGTCTCCCACGTCGATTGATGTTTCGGCAGCAGGATCGCCGGACCATCGGGTAGGTTGTCCCAGCCTTCAACCTTGTATCTGATGCCACAGATGACGCGCGCGCCCCAAATCGCCATGCCGGTCCAGCACGCGGCCAACCGGTAGCGAGTGGCAACAGGAAAGAGCCAGCCTGACAGAACCACAAACGCCCACGGGGTGACCGTGACAAACAAGTACGTCAGGTAGGCAAGTGATCGCAGCCAGAGCATCGCGAGTGATCAGGCGCTGAGCTTGGAAATATCGGCAACGCGGTTCATCGTCGTGCGCAGCGCTGCGAGAAGCCCCAGGCGGTTCGTACGCAGCTTGGCGTCGTCAACATTGACCATCACTTCATCGAAAAAACGATCGACCGGAATCTTCAATGGAGCAAGCGATTTAAGCATCGCCGAATAATCGCCCGACGCAAACAGCTGCTCGGCCCACGGTTGCACCGCGATGTACGCATCGCCGAGCGAACGTTCGGCAGGCTCGAGCAACAACGCGCGATCGAAAGCGATCGGAACTGAGTCCGCCTTCTTCAGGATGTTCCCGATGCGCTTGTTGGCAGCAGCCAGGCTTTCCGCCTCTGGGAGCGCCATGAACGCACGCACCGCGGCCAACTGTTGCGGAACCTGGTCAATGCGCGATGGGCGCAGAGCCATCACCGCTTCGACCTGCTGCGCCGAATACGCCTGCTCGCGCAGCATTCCGCGCAAGCGCTCGTAGATGAAGTCCCGGAGGTCCTCGCCAGCCGCTGCAAAGCTTGACGCCCCCGCAAACGCCCGTTCTGAAACTTCGAGCAATCGATCAAGCGATAGCGTGAGCTGCTTCTCCATCAATATGCGCAGGATCCCGAGCGCATGGCGCCGCAGCGCGAATGGATCCCTTTCGCCGGTAGGCTTCTCGCCTACGCCGAATAGGCCCGTCAGCATTTCCAGTTTGTCGGCGAGCGCGACGCACGTGCCGACCATACCGTCGGGCAACGCGTCGCCTGAGAAACGCGGGTAATAGTGCATGCGAATCGCACGCGAGACTTCGGCTTTTTCGCCATCATGCCGCGCGTAGTACTCGCCCATGACACCCTGCAGCTCCGGAAACTCGCCGACCATCAACGTGCGTAAGTCGGCCTTGCACAAGCGCGCCGCGCGCTCGACCAGACTTCGGTCAACGCTTAGCTCGTCGGCAAATGCAAGCGCGATGGCAACAACGCGCTCGACGCGCTGCAGCTGAGAACCCAGCTTGCCGTGGTAGACCACGCTCTCGAGACCCTGGACTCGGCTCTCGAGCGTTTGGCGGCGGTCCTGGTCGTAGAAAAACTTTGCATCGGCAAGCCTGGCTCGCACTACGCGCGCATTGCCTGCCCTAATCGCCGCGCCGCCGTCGGTGGCCTGGATGTTTGAGACCAGCAGGAAGCGATCCGTCAGCCGCCCTGCTTCGTCGGTCAGCGCAAAATATTTTTGATTCTGCTGCATCGTCAGCAGCAGGCATTCAGGCGGCACCTCGAGAAACGCTGCGTCGAACGACGACTCGTAAATCACCGGCCACTCAACCAGCCCCGTGACTTCGTCGAGCAGCTCGTCGGGAATCACCGCTTTCGCGCCATGCCGCGCAGCCTCAGCGCGAAGCAGCGTATCGATCTTCGCGCGCCGTTGCGCAAACGATGCGATGACGTATCCTTCCTCGAGCATCTGTTCCGCGTACATATCCGGGGAAAGAACCGTCAATACGCCGGGCGCCATAAAACGATGCCCGAAAGTCTTGGTGCCCGCCTGCAGCCCGAGCACATGTACCGGAACCACCGCGTGTCCGTGCATCGCAATCAGCCGGTGCGCCGGTCGCACGAAGCGTGTCGTCGTCGCGCCATCGGCAAGCTGGTAGCTCATCATTTTCGGAACCGGCAGCACAGCGACGGCCTCCTCGACGACCGCCTGCAACGCGGTGATCAGCAATTCGCCATGCCGAACCCCTTCGTAAATCAGAATCGGTTGCTTGCCGTCACTGTCCTGCTGCAGGTTCGAAACATCGGCATCAATGCCAAGCGCAGCGAGCTTTTTCCGCAACGCCGCCGTGGCCTTGCCCGCTGCGTCGAGTCCGATTGAAACAGGCAGCAGTTTCTGACGAAAGCTTTGGTCGGCCGCGCGCTTTGCGACGTGGCTTATATGCACCGCGAGCCTGCGCGGCGACCCATAGACCGTAACCACACTGTTGGGATTGATGAACAGACGCGTTCGCAACCCATTCTCGATGCCGGCAGCAAACGCCTCCGCAAGGGTCTTCAGCGATTTGGGCGGCAGTTCCTCGGTGTGGATCTCGATCAGAAGCGGAGCACTCATGCTGCTTCCAGCTGCGTGGATTCGACCACCATCGGGAATCCCAGCCGGGCCCGCGCTTCGAAGTAACTTTGAGCGATCGCGCGCGACAGAGTCCTGATGCGGCCGATGTAGCCAGCACGCTCGGTCACGCTGATTGCACCCCGCGCGTCCAGCAAGTTAAATGCATGGCCGCATTTCAGAACCATCTCGTACGCAGGCAGCGCAAGCTCGGCGGCCATAAGTCGCTGCGCTTCACTCTCGAACAGATTGAATTCGGTCAGCAGCACTTGCGGATCGCTCGCTTCGAAGTTGTAGCGGCTCTGCTCAACCTCGTTCTGATGAAACACGTCGCCGTACTTCAGCAGGCGCGCGGCCCCACGGTCTTGCCATGTGGTGTAGACCAGATCAAACACGTTGTCGACGTTCTGCAAGTACATCGCCAGCCGCTCGAGCCCGTAGGTAATCTCGCCGGTGATCGGCTTGCACTCGAGCCCGCCCACCTGCTGAAAGTAGGTGAACTGTGTAACTTCCATTCCGTTCATCCACACTTCCCACCCCAACCCCCAGGCACCCAGCGTAGGGTTCTCCCAGTTGTCTTCGACAAGCCGGATGTCGTTGATCAGTGGATCAATTCCCAGCGCGGTCAGTGAGTTGAGATAGACGTCGACAATATCGGTGGGTGACGGCTTCAGAACCGCCTGAAACTGATGATGCTGATGCAAACGGTTCGGGTTCTCACCGTAACGTGCGTCCTTCGGCCGGCGCGATGGCTGCACATACGCCGCGCGCCACGGCTCAGGTCCAATGGCACGCAGGAACGTTGCCGGGTGCGAGGTCCCCGCGCCAACTTCGAGATCGAGCGGCTGCAATAGCGCGCAGCCCTGCTCGCTCCAGTATTTCTGCAACCGAAGGATTGTTTCCTGAAAAGTAATCATCGCCGGACGATTGTACGGACGGCTGCAGCAAGCTGCCGTTCAACTGTGGCGCATCCGCAGGGCGACCATAGCCAGCACTAAAGCGATCAGCAGTGCTGGCAAATTACCGTAGCGAATAAAGGGCGTGCGGCCTTCGTAGCCCTGCACCTGTCCACTTAGCGCTCCGGCCGCGAGCGCCGGCAGTTGTGCAGTCACAATGCCGCGTGCATCAATGATTGCAGTGGCGCCCGTGTTGGTTGCGCGCAGCATCGGATGCTGTGTTTCGAGCGTTCGCATGCGGGAAATCTGCAGATGCTGCGGCAGAGCAAGCGAATCGCCGAACCACGCCAGATTGGACATGTTCAGCATCAGTGTCGGCGGGTCGGGCGTGCGCCACGCCTCAATGATTTCGGCACCAAACAGATCCTCGTAGCAGATGTTAATCGCTATGCGTTGCCCAGCCAGAGCGAGTGGCTGCGCGGATTTCCCACGTTGCTGGTCCCCGATCGGCATCTGCATCAGGTCAACGAACCAGCGAAAGCCCGGCGGAATGAACTCGCCAAAGGGGACCAGATGACGCTTGCTGTATCGAAGCAAAGGTAAGTCGCCTGCCTGTGTGCCCGTGACAACGCTCAGTGCGTCCGGCGCAAAGGCCACAGCGCTATTGAAATAATTGGCGCGCGGCTCCTCCAGAAAAACTCCGAACGTCACCGCCGACTGTTCGGCGCGAGCGAAATCGCGAAAAGCCTGCAGGTACGCCGGCGGCACAAGCCGCATCGGAACGGGAAAAATGGATTCCGGCAACGCCACTAGGTCAACGCGGGGACCCTGCATCAGCTTCCAGTGCGCCTCAAACGCGCGCGCGATGCCATTGGGTTCGAACTTCAACTCCTGCGCAACATTGGCCTGAACCAGCCGCACACTGATCGACGTACCGGCGGGATGCGTCCACGCCAGTGTGCCGCCCAGCCATCCGCCGCCCACGCCCAGTAGCAACATGCCCGTTAAGCCGGCCAGCCGACGCCTGCGCGGTGCGCGGTCAGAAAGGAGCAACGCAACCGCTCCGCCCAGCAACGCGGCGATCAGCGTAATGCCATACATGCCAAGCGTCGGTGCCCAGCCGGCCAAGGGGCCATCGGTATGCGCGTAGCCGCCCGCAACCCAGGGAAAACCGGTGAACAG
>JACCYC010000366.1 GCA_013696665.1 Burkholderiaceae bacterium
CGCCCAGTTGCCATGGAACGAACTCGCTCTGGCCGTAGCCAAAGCGCTCGCTTTTTGTCTTGTCCCCTGATGCAGTAACAAGAATCAACTCAAACAGACGCGCGCCGATCTCTTCGATCGTCGCGGCCCCGTCGGCGATCTCGCCGCAATTCAAATCGATGTCTTCCTGCTGCCGCTGCCACAACTCAGTGTTGGTCGACAGTTTCAATGAGGGCGACGGTGCGCATCCGTAGGCCGATCCGCGGCCGGTGGTGAAGACAATCATGTTGGCGCCCCCGGCGACCTGGCCCGTGGCGGACACCGGATCGTAGCCAGGCGTATCCATGTAGACGAAACCGCGCGCGGTCACTGTCTGCGCATACTCGACGACATCGACCAGATTCGTCGTGCCACCCTTTGCAACGGCGCCCAGCGACTTTTCGAGAATCGTCGTCAGCCCGCCCGCTTTGTTGCCCGGGGACGGATTGTTGTTCATCTCGCCCTGATTGCGTGCGGTGTAGTCCTCCCACCACTTGATGCGGGCGATCAGCTTCTCGCCGACCTCGCGTGAGACCGCGCGACGCGTCAGCAAATGTTCCGCACCGTAGATCTCCGGCGTCTCTGAAAGTATCGCGGTGCCACCGTGCGCGACCAGTCGATCAACCGCGTTGCCGAGCGCCGGGTTGGCGGTGATGCCCGAGTAGCCGTCGGAGCCGCCGCATTGCAATCCAAGCATCAGGTGACTCGCTGGCACTGGAGTCCTCACAGCGCGATTGGCTGCCGGCAGCATGTCTTTAACAATCGACACGCCGCGCTCGATCGCCTTGGCGGTGCCACCGACGTCCTGCATGTTGTAGCGCGCGAGCCGGTCACTCTCTTTCAAGCCCTCGGCGCCCAGAAGCGATGTGATCTGATTGGCTTCGCAGCCGAGCCCGATGAAAATCGTCGCCGCAATGTTGGGATGGCGCGCGTAGCCCGCCATCGTCCGGCGCAGCACGTCCATGCTTTCGCCCATGTCCATGCCGCAGCCGGTGCTGTGCGTCAGCGCGATCACCCCGTCAATGTTCGGATATTCAGCGAGCGCGTCCGGGCGAATGTCGGTGCGAAACTGGTCGGCGATTGCCCGCGATACGGTTGCCGAACAGTTGACGCTCGAAATGATCGCGACGTAATTGCGTGTGGCGACGCGTCCGTCATCCCGCACGATGCCCATAAAGCTTGCGGGGGGATCGATCATCGCTGTGGGCTTCATATCGGCACAAAACGCGTAATCGCGCGCAGCGCCGCCGACGTTGGCACCATGCTCGGTGCCGATGCCCATGTTGTGCAAGTGCACGTGTTCACCAGCCCGAATATCGCGCGACGCAAAGCCGATGATCTGGTTGTAACGGCGCACGGGCGCACCTGCCGCGATCGCACGCGCCGCAAGTTTGTGACCGGGCGGAATCAAGCCAATGACGGTGACGCCCTCACCCTTGATCAACGTGCCCGACACGAGCTGCCGCCGTGCGATGACCACGTCGTCGGACGGGTTGAGCCTTAAAACCAGTGGAACTTCCTGCAACATTTTTTGCCTCCTACATCACCAGCCGCGGCAGCCACATGCTCACGATCGGCAGGTAGGTGACCAGCGCCAGGCTGACCAGCAACGGAATCAGCCATGGCAGGATCGCCATTGTCGTGCGTTCGATCGACAGCTTGGCCACTCGTGCCAAAACGTACAGCACCAATCCCATCGGTGGATGCAACAGGCCAATCATCAGGTTGAGCACCATGATCAGCCCGAAATGCACCGGGTCAATGCCCAGCGTATGCACGATCGGCAACAGCACGGGAACCAGGATCGTAATCGCCGCCACCGGTTCGAGAAAGCAGCCGACAAACAGCATCAGACCGTTGGCGAGCAGCAGGAAAACCTGAGGGTCCTGCGTGAACCCGAGCACCCAGCTCGCAATGAGCTCGGTCGTCTTGGTGACGGTCAGCATCCAGCCGAAAATGGATGCCGCCGCAACGATGAACAACACGGTGGCAGTGGTCTCGATCGTGTCCATCGAAACCTTGATCAGCATCTTCCAGTTCAGCGTTCGAAACCACGCGACGCCGAGAAAGAGCGCCCAAACGCAGGCGGCGATGGCCCCTTCAGTTGCCGTGAAGACACCGCTGGTCATGCCGCCGATCAGCAGCACCGGCGTCATGATCGGCAGCACGGCATTGAATCGAAACCAGCGATCGGCCGCCAGCAGCAACATCAAAGCGATCACGACCGTCCATACCGGATCAGTCCCCTGTTGCGTCGCGAGCCAGATACAAACCGGAAATCCGGCGACGACGGCCAGTTCGAGCAGCGCCTTGCCAACGCGCCCCCAGTTAAACGCAATGTCGCCACCCCACTTGTTTTTGTGCGCGAAGAACGCGACGGTGGCCATCATCAACAAGGCCAACACCAGCCCGGGAAGAATGCCGGCCAGAAACAGCGCGCCAACCGACACATTGGCGAACATTGCATAGATCACGAACGGCAACGACGGTGGAATGATCGGGCCCAATGTCGCCGAGGCGGCGGTGACACCGACCGCAAACTCGACGTCGTACCCGTGATCCTTCATCGCCTTGATCTCGATCGTCCCGAGCCCTGCCGCATCTGCAATTGCGGTCCCCGACATGCCGGCAAAGATCATCGACCCGATGACATTGACGTGTCCCAGCCCACCGCGCAACCAGCCGACCAACGCCAGCGCAAAGTTATAGATCCGGTTGGTGATCCCGGCCGAGTTCATCAGGTTGCCGGCCAGAATGAAGAACGGGACTGCAAGCAGCGGAAACGAATCGATTCCGCTGACCATTCGATGGATGACTACGAAATCAGGCACCAAGCCGGTTGCCATCACGAAAATGAGCGACGAGCCCGCCATCGCAATTGCGACCGGGATGCCCGAGCCCATCAGCGCGAGGAACAGCAGCTTGAAACCGGCCGGGCTCATCGGGCTCTCACGCGGCGATCTCCGCCAGCTCCGGCTTTTCAAGCACCGATGCTTTGCGTCGCCAGTTCGCGATGGCGATATCGATAGACCGCCAGGTCATCAACGCGAAGCCCACCAGCACAACGCTGTACACGAGACCAATCGGCAGGTTGACCACAGACATTTGCTGGCCGCCGATACGCATCAACAGTTGAAACGTCAGCCACGTCGCATAGCCGAGAAAAGCAGTGCGGGCGACGTCGACCAGGATCGACATCACCCGCATCAGTGGCGCAGGCAATATGCGATACAGAAAGTCAACCTGGATGTGATTGTTCTTGCGCACACCGATCGCGGCGCCAATGAACGTCGTGCATATCAGCAGGTAGCGCGCGATCTCTTCGGTCCAGGATGCAGAGTCATTCAACGCATAGCGCGTGAAGAACTGCAGGAAAATAACGCACGACAGTGCCCAGAAGAAAACGAACGCGATCCAATCTTCCACACGGTAGACACTGATGTCGATCGGCGCATCGTGCACGTCGAACTCACCGCTCGCTGTCAGCACGTGCTCCTGCTCTGCCGCCGCCGATTTGTCAGGCTGCGCCATTGCCGACTCCGTGCTGCCTTCGTGACGCTTGTTGAGACCGCGGAACGCCGATCGTCCAGCTTTTTTGAAATCGTCGCGCAGCTTGATCCATATGCCGGCGCATTGTTGCGCGTGCCTTCGCACCGTCGTGCGCTTCGATCGCCACCATCACTGATTGATGCTCCGCGATAGCGGCATCCCAAAGCGTCGGCGTATCAAAATGGTGCTCGAGCTGCAGAAACAGCGGACCCGTGCGCTGGTCCCACAGCGTGCGAACCAGAAGTGCCAGTGCACTGTTGCCTGCGGCCTCGGCCATTTCCAGATGGAACCGACGGTCATTTTCAAGTGGCATCACATTGCGCTTCCGGTCGCGGATCATCGCCGAAAGCGCCGCTCGCATGCGTCGAATCTGCAGCTGGCTCGCGTTCTTAGCAGCAAGTGCCGCGCACTCGGATTCGAGAAGACGACGCGCCGTGATCAATTCGAACGGACCGGAATCTGACGCTAGTGGCATCACTTTGACTCGCGTTCCGCCCGCGCGTGACACGTACACACCCGAGCCAACGCGCACATCCACATAACCTTCCACCTCGAGCGCGATCAACGCTTCGCGTACCGACGGCCGGCTCACCTTCAGCATCGCCGCCAAGTCTCGCTCGGGTGGCAGTCGGCATCCGGGCCGATACTCGCCACGCTTGATCAGGCGCGCAATTTCTTCAGCAATGCGTCGGTACAACCGCTGCGACTCGACCGCTTTGATCGGCATGTTGAAAAGTAGACAATCTTCCGGTCGTTTGCTTACACTGCGCCGCTGGTCAATTGGTCAGACCAATTTGTACATTATTTCTGGCGGTTGAGCTTCACACGCGGCCCCAGCAGTGTCAAGCAACGGAGGATTAAATGGCGGGGCGCTTGCAGGGGAAGACGGTGCTGGTGACCGCGGCCGGTCAGGGCATGGGGCGAGCGGCCGTGCTTGCCTTTGCGCGCGAAGGCGCCAAGGTTGTTGCGAGCGATGTCAACGATGCGTTGCTGTCCAAGTTGCCAACAGAAATCACGACGCGGAGTCTCGATGTTCTGGACGACGCCGCGGTGCACGCCTTCGTTGAAAGCATCGGCGCAGTCGATGTTCTGTTCAATTGCGCGGGGTATGTAGCGCACGGCACCATTGTCGACTGCAGCATCAAGGATTGGGACTTCAGCTTCGATCTGAATGTGCGCAGCATGTTCGTGATGACGAAAGCGATGCTGCCGAAAATGATTGCTGCGGGCGGTGGCACGATCCTGAATA
>JACCYC010000377.1 GCA_013696665.1 Burkholderiaceae bacterium
ATAGCGGCAGTCTTCGCCCGATCGAGCCAGAACTTCTTGCGTGCGTCGGCGCTCACCGCGACAAAGCCTTCGCCGTTGCGAGCGTTGGCGATCCGGACCACTTCCGACGAAGCCCGCGCCACTGCAGCGTCATCGTCACCGACGATATCGCCGACCAGCACCATCTTCGGCAAGCTGCCGCGCTTCGATTTGGTCGTGTAACCCACTGCCTTTAGGTACCGATCGTCCAAGTGTTCAAGTCCTGCGAGACGGACGCCGGAAGCGTTCGTCTCGTTATCCACGTAACGAACTATCTCGACAATCGATGGAATCGCTTCGTGGGCCTGTCCGAAAAATTCGAGGCACACGGTGCGAACGTGCGGCGGCATTTTGTGAACGATCCAGCGCGCCGAAGTAATCAACCCGTCGCAACCTTCCTTCTGCACGCCGGGTACCCCGCCCAGAAACTTGTCGGTAACGTCCTTGCCGAGGCCAACCTTGCGAAACTGCGCGCCGGTCAGCAGCAGCCGTTCGGTCCGCAGCACACGGGCCTTGTCGGCCGGCCGCGCACCCTCTTTGTAGGTCAACTCGAACACCGCTTCGGCAGCGTCGTGGATCTTGCCGAGGTTGTGGCCGATTCGCTCGACTTCCAGCCAGTTGCCTTCCGGGTCGACCATGCGCCACCAGGCGAGGTTGTCGACGGCCGTGCCCCACAGCACTGCTTTCTTGCCGCCCGCGTTCATTGCGATGTTGCCGCCGACACACGATGCATCGGCCGAAGTCGGATCGACTGCAAAAACATAGCCTGCCCGCTCAGCTGCTTCGGCGACGCGGCGCGTGACGACGCCTGCGCCCGACACAATAGTGGGCACCGGCGGAGTGACGCCGGGCAACGCGGCGAATTCCACTTCGGACAATGCCTCGAGCTTCTCGGTGTTGATCACTGCTGCCAACGGCGTCAGCGGAATCACACCGCCGGTGTACCCGGTGGCGCCGCCGCGCGGAATGATCGTCAGGCCGAGTTCGATGCAGCTTCGAACCAGACCCGGAATCTCGTCTTCGGTATCAGGATGCAGCACTACGAACGGATACTCGACGCGCCAATCGGTGGCGTCGGTGACGTGCGTGACCCGTGCGTAGCCGTCGAAGCGCACGTTGTCGTTGCGGGTGTGCCGCGCCAGCACTCGGCGCGCTTTCTTTCGCAGGTCCCAGGTTGTGCGGAATTCCCGCTCGAACGCTTGCAACGCTTTCCGGGCAGCGCCAAGCAGCTGTCCGACCTTGGCATCGTGCACGCTGTTGGGATCGGACTCGGAAGCGGGCTCGCGCCGCTTTTCGATCTCGCGCAGCCGGTGATGCAGCGCCTCGATCAGCGCCGCGCGCCGCTTCGGGTTATCGAGAAGATCGTCCTGCAAGTACGGATTGCGGCGCACGACCCAGATGTCGCCCAGCACTTCGTACAACATTCGCGCCGAGCGTCCAGTGCGGCGCTCGCCCCGTAACTCGTCGAGCACGCGCCACGCTTCGGCGCCCAGCAGGCGGATGACGATCTCGCGATCGGAGAACGACGTGTAGTTGTAGGGAATTTCGCGCAATCGCGCCGGTGCGTCGGGGCTGACTTGCGCGCGAACAGACTGGGGCGACAGCGGGGCGTTCATCGTTGCTCTAGCGAAGCGCATTCGATGCGCTCAGGGGGGCAAGTGTAGCGATCATTGACGCAATTACTGCGCCAGTAGCGGCGCGATCAGACGATCAAAGTCTCTTCCTGCATCGCCGAGATCTGTTCCCGTAATTCAAGAATGCGCTCTTCCCAGTACCTCGGCGTGTTGAACCACGAAAACGCAGCCGGAAACGCTGGATCATCCCAGCGGCGCGCGATCCACGCGGAGTAGTGCAGCAGCCGCAGCGTTCTCAAAGGCTCGATCAGCGCCAGCTCGCGTCGGTCGAACTCGGCGAAATCTTCGTAACCATCGAGCAGATCGGCAAGCCTTTCGGTCTGCTCGGCTCGCCCGGCGCCCAGCAGCATCCAGAAGTCCTGCACCGCAGGACCCATGCGGCTGTCGTCAAAATCAACAAAATGCGGACCGATGTTGTTGACCGAGTCGGTCCACAGTACATTGCCCTCGTGGCAATCGCCATGCAGGCGAAGCGAGTGGTAAGCGCCGCGATCGTAGCGGTCAGCGATGAAGTCGAGGGCCTGCTGCGAAACCCCCGCGTAGACAGTTCTCAAATCAGCAGAGAGCCAATGACCCTCGATCAGGAAACGGCGCGGTTCGATGCCGAATGTCGCGATGTCGAGCGCGGGCCGTTCAACGTACGGTTGGGCGCGGCCGACCGCATGAATGCGACCGAGGAAACGCCCGAGCCATTGCCTGACAGCGCCGTCGTCCATGTTCGGTGCGCGCCCGCCAGCTCGCTTGAAGACTGCAAATCGAAAACCATCGAATGAATGCAGCGTCCTGCCATCCACCTCAAGCGCCGGCACCGCGGGGATCTCGCGCTCGGCGAGCTCGGCAATGAAGCGGTGTTCCTCCAGAATTTGCGCGTCGGACCATCGGTGTGGACGATAAAACTTGACGACTACGAAGCTTCCGTCGTCGAGCCCGACCTGAAACACGCGGTTCTCATAGCTGTTGAGCGCGAGCTGATGGCCATCGGTGACGAGTCCAATGCTGTCGACGGCATTGAGAATCGCATCCGGAGTGAGCGCGGCGTAGGGCGTTGCCTGGTTGACCTGCATGCGCGGATAGTAGGGTGAACCGGCCGTGCAGCTTCGTGGGGGCCGCGCGTGATAACTTCATCGTCCACTTCAGGGAGCGGGATGCCATGGCGGCTCAGGAGTATCTGCGCCGAATTCTGACTACGCGCGTCTACGACGTTGCCATCGAGTCGCCGCTGGAAGTCGCCCCTGGCTTGTCCGCACGGCTGGGCAACAACGTGCTGCTCAAGCGCGAGGATCTGCAGCCGATAAAGAGCTTCAAGCTCCGCGGTGCATACAACAAGATGGCGCAATTGTCGCGCGAGCAGCTCAAGCGCGGGGTCATTGCGGCGTCGGCCGGCAATCACGCGCAGGGCGTTGCGCTTGCCGCGCAGAAGCTGAATTGCCGCGCCCTGATCGTGATGCCGGTCACGACCCCGGAAGTGAAGGTGAAAGCGGTGAGGGCACGCGCGGCCGAAGTGGTGTTGTTTGGCGACTCCTATTCGGATGCCTATGCACATGCGCTCAAGCTGCAGCGCAAGCACCGCCTGACGTTCGTGCATCCGTTCGATGACCCCGATGTGATTGCCGGGCAGGGCACGATTGCGATGGAAATCTTGCGCCAGCACCATCCGGTCGAACACGGGCCGATATACGCGGTGTTTGTCGCCATTGGTGGCGGCGGATTGATTGCGGGTGTCGCGACGTACATCAAGGCGCTCGCGCCGGAAATCAAAGTGATCGGGGTGCAGACCACCGATTCTGATGCGATGGCGCGCTCGGTGGCGAGCGGGCGCCGCGTCGAATTGCACGACGTCGGCCTCTTCTCCGACGGGACGGCAGTGCGCAAGGTCGGCCAGCACACGTTCAAGCTGGTCCGCGATTACGTCGATGAGATTGTGCAAGTCGACACCGACGCGATCTGCGCGGCGATCAAGGACGTGTTTCAGGACACTCGCTCGATCCTCGAGCCGGCGGGCGCGCTCGCGATAGCCGGCATGAAGGCCTACGCGCAACGGGAAAAACTGAAGGGGCGCACGCTGGTCGCGATCGCCGGTGGCGCCAACATGAATTTTGATCGCCTGCGCTTCGTGGCCGAGCGGACCGAGGTTGGCGAAGCGCGCGAGGCCCTGTTCGCCGTGACGATTCCCGAGGAGCGCGGCAGTTTCAAGCGCTTCTGTGAGCTGGTGGGAACCCGCAGCGTGACCGAATTCAACTACAGGATTTCCGATGCGTCGGTAGCGCAGGTATTCGTGGGCATCGGCACCGCGAGTGCGGGCGACAATCGCAAGCTTGCACAGCACTTTCGGCGGCACGGTTACGCCACCGTCGACCTATCACACGATGAGCTTGCCGCCGAACACGTGCGCTACATGGTCGGCGGCAAGAGTGCGCTGGCCGCGGGTGAGCTGATTTATCGATTCGAATTTCCCGAGCGCCCGGGTGCGCTGATGAAATTTCTGACCAGCATGGCGCCGAACTGGAACATTTCGATGTTCCACTATCGCAACCAGGGCGCTGACTATTCGCGCGTACTGGTGGGACTGCAGGTGCCGCCCAATGAGCGGCGCGCGTTCAGCCGCTTTCTGGCAGCGCTTGGCTATCGCTACTGGAACGAAATGAAGAATCCTGCATATCGGCTCTTTCTGTCGTGACTTCGATCGATTGCGCGGGGCCGATGGCTTCAATTTCCATCAGCAGATCGGCGCGACAGATATCGGCGTGCAGGTAGAGAACCGCATCGGCGTCGAGACCGTGGCCCGCCAGCACCTGGCGCACGATGGGGACATCTTCGACGTGGCGGATGTAGGCTTTCATACGCAAGTCTGAAAGCAAGACGAGTCCACGCGCGTCGCGGCTCACCGCTTCGGCCAGGATCGCCTGCAGGTTGGCTAGCGTTTCGTGCGTCTGCGCTGCCACGTTGCCATGGTGCAGTGTTTGGTGACCGACGATGCTGGCCGTGCCGGAAACAAACAGCACGTCACTCTCGTTTTCGCCGCCGCGCCATAGCGCCGCACGCGAAAAGCTGGGCGCGCGCGGCCCGTACTGCTGCGGGTACTGGTAAGCGCTCGTCTGGCGAGGATTTTCGATTGCCAGCGGCGGCGTCTTGGACGCGAGGCAATAAATGACCAGCGGGCCACCAAAGCTCCCGAGTGCGCACGCTGCCGGCGCGCCGGTCTCGGTCGGCTGCCGCGATTCTTCGTACGCTTTGTGACGCAGCAGATTGAAGCGCCGGTAGCGCTCGAGGCCGTTTTCATTGATGTTGATATCGGGTATCGAGTTCCATACCCGCAGCAGGTGCGGGTAGCCGCTAGCTTGCAGCGCCTGCAGCAACGATTGGTATGCGCTATAGGTGCCCGCGCCTAATGCTTCATTGCTTGACCCCTCCAGCGGCGCCGAAACTGTCGCGAACATGACTTCACCATTGTGTCGGCACTGTGTTGCGCCGATGGTTTCGTTGCGCGCTTCGTGACGCCCGCTCCATAACTCGACGACGGGTCCATCGCGGCCAATGACGCCTTTGCGCAGATGCGCTTGCGGCAAGCGTGCGCCGATCGCAAGCGGTTCGCCGCCGCCGTGAGTCGCCAAACCTAGCGTGTGCGGATCGTGCAGCGCTTGCGAGCCAGTCAGCTCGCTCGCAGATAGCCAGTGCATTGCGATGCGATTCGGGGTGTGGATCACGGGTTGGGTGACGCGCAAAAGGGATCAATTCTAGTCACTGCGGCCGACCCGATTGATACACTTGCCCGCCATGCTGACCGCTCCTGTGACCGCTTCCCAGGCACCGACGCTGCGCCTCGACGCCGTCGTGCCCGCCAATTCGCAGGCACTGTCCGCCGATGTTGTGATCATCGGTGGTGGCCCGGGCGGAAGCACTGCAGGTGCGCTACTGGCGCAAAAAGGTTGGAGGGTCCTGTTGATCGAGAAAGATCGGCATCCTCGCTTTCACATCGGTGAATCACTGCTGCCATTGAATCTTCCCTTGTTTGAGCAGCTCGGTTGCTCCGCAGCGATCCAGAAGGTGGGGCTCGTCAAGCATTCGGTGCAGTTTCATTCGACCGAGCATGCGGCCAGTCAAACGTTTGCGTTCGCAGACGCGTGGGATGG
>JACCYC010000032.1 GCA_013696665.1 Burkholderiaceae bacterium
ATTCGAACAACGCCGCATGGGGCCTGATTGCCCTGCTGATTGCGGTGTTCCCTGCAAACGTGCATATGGCGCTGCACGCGGAGTTGTACCCGCAATTTTCGCCAGTGGCCTTATGGCTCCGGTTGCCGCTGCAGGCTGGACTGATCGCATGGGCATACTGGTACACACGCGATTGAGCGCACCGCCCTCCGCGCACGGTCAGCTTGGAATCAAAACCGTCGAGCCGACCGTCTTGCGTGCCGCCAGATCCTCGTGCGCACGGGCAGCGTCAGCCAGCGGGTATCGCTGCTCGATCTCGACCTTGATTTTTCCACGCTCCATTAGATCAAACAGTTCGGCGGCCGATTCTTCAAGCCTCGCGCGCGGCACAACGTGCGTGGCGAGCGTCGGACGGGTGACGAACAGCGATCCTTTCGCCGCCAGTATTCCAAGGTTGACGCCCGTCACGGCACCCGACGCATTGCCGAAGCTCACCATGAGCCCGCGCGGCTGCAGACAGTCTAGCGATCCCTCCCACGTGGTTTTGCCGACCCCGTCGTAGACGACCGGTACCTTGGCGCCCTTGGTCAGCGCAGCGACACGCTCCGTAAAGTTTTCTTTTGAATAGTCGATGGTCTGCCACGCGCCACTCTTCTTGGCGCGCGCGGCTTTCTCGGCCGAACTGACGGTGCCAATCATTCGAACTCCGAGCGCACGCGCCCACTGGCAGGCGATCAGTCCGACGCCGCCTGCGGCAGCGTGAAACAAAATTGTCTCGTTGCCTTGTAACCGGTACGTCTGGCGGAACAGGTACTGGACTGTGAGCCCCTTGAGCATCACTGCCGCGGCCTGTTCGAATGAAATTGCGTCCGGCAGTTTGACTACCGTTGCGGCCGGAAGTGTTCGCGCTTCCGCATACGCACCGATCGGGCCCTGTGGATACGCCACGCGGTCGCCCTCCTTCAGCCCGCGTACATTTTCGCCCACCGCTTCGACCACACCTGCACCTTCGGCACCCAGCCCATGCGGCAGCGTGTTCGCGTACAACCCGCTACGAAAATAAATATCGATAAAGTTGAGTCCGATCGCGCGCTGCTGGATGCGCACTTCGCCGGGGCCCGGGTTCGGCACGTCGGTCTCGACCATCTCGATCACCTCCGGCCCACCATGCGCACGGATCAATATTGACTTCGACTTCATGTTTCCTCCTTCGGTACGAGAAAAGATACGCTAGTGCGATCGTTGCCGGCGGATCGAGCTGACCGCGAGGTGAATTGCAGATTGTTATTCTTCACCGTGAACGCGCTGACCCACAGATGAAATTACTTCGATTGTCGATCCCCATACTCGTGTCCTCACTGGCACTGGCTGCGTGCGGCGCACCGACCACCGAGATAGCAACGCTTACGCCGTGCCGCGTCACAGGAATCGAGCGCGAAGTCCGATGTGGCGTGGTACGCATGTCGGAGGATCCCGATGCACCACAGGGGCGGATCATTGACGTTCGTTATGCAGTCATTCCGGCGATCGCCCGCAATAAGCAACCGGACCCCATCTTTGTTTTTGCCGGCGGTCCCGGACAGGCCGCCACCCGGGTAGGACGACAAGTGATGCCGGTACTGGCCGAGCTCAATGCGCGGCGCGATCTGGTCCTGATCGACCAGCGTGGAACCGGTCGTTCCAACGCGCTCGACTGCGACACGGATGAGGGATCGCTTGCATCGGCGCTCGAACCTGAACAGCAAATTGCCCGGCTAGGCCCGTGTCTGAAGTCGCTTGAGGCGGATCTGCGTCAGTATGCAACGTGGATCGCCGTGCGCGACATCGATGCGATACGGGCCCAGCTGGGTGCTGAACGGATCAACGTGTGGGGCGCGTCGTACGGCACGCGCGTGGCCCTCGAGTACATGCGTCAATACCCGACCCGTGTGCGGAGCGCCGTCCTTGATGGCGTCGCGCCGCCGGACATGGTGCTTCCTATTTCGTTTGCGCTCGATGCAGACGCAGCCCTCAAATTGCTGGGCGAAGCGTGCACACGAGATGCACGCTGCTCAAGTCGTTACCCCGATTTCGATCAGCGCATCGCCCGCCTGCTCAAGCGCGCCGAAAGCGGAATCGATATGCGAATGCCACATCCGCTGACCGGCGCCATCGAGTCGTTTCGACTTGACCGCCGGATGCTGGCGTCAATGTTGCGCGTGCCGCTTTACGTGCCACAGTTGGCAGCGGTGTTGCCGTACGCGCTGGCCGAAGCCGCGTCCGATAAGGCCGATCTGACGCCGCTGATTGCATTGAGCGCAGCGATCAGCGGTGGCATCAGCGA
>JACCYC010000034.1 GCA_013696665.1 Burkholderiaceae bacterium
CCGCTGACCTGGCTCGCTACCAGCGCCGGTGACAGCATGGTGTTTCTGGCACGCCAGGAAGAGCTGCAGTAGTTCATGTTGCGACTCACCGACGTCGCCATTGCGCGCGGAGCGCGCACGCTGTATCGCAACGTCTCGCTGATCGCGCCACCGGGCGAGCGGATCGGCCTGATTGGCGCCAACGGCTCCGGCAAATCGACGTTGTTCGCAGCCATTTTGAACGAACTCGGACTTGATTCCGGTGACATCGACGCGCCTTCAGTAGATCGCATCGCGCACGTCGCGCAGGACATTGAAGCGGCCGACGAAGCCGCGATCGACTATGTGCTGGCAGGCCATGCGCCACTGGCCGCGGCGCGCGCCGAACTGGCCGCCGCCGAGTTGCATACCGATCCGATGCAGCTCGCACACGCACACTCGGCGCTCGCGGACCTGAACGAAGGTGCGATTACGTCATCGGCCAAAGCGGTTTTGCACGGCCTCGGGTTTGCGCAATCCGACAGTGCACGTCCGGTACGAAGTTTTTCCGGCGGATGGCGCAACCGGTTGGCGTTGGCGCGCGCCCTGCTTCGCCCGGCCGATCTGCTGCTGCTGGACGAGCCGACCAATCATCTGGATCTGGATTCGGTCGTGTGGCTCGAGGCGTGGCTCCGACGCCAGCCGGCCACAGTGCTCGTGATCTCGCACGATCGCGAGTTTCTGGATCGGATCTGCCAGACGATCTGGCATATCGCCGACGAAGCGATCCGGCGCTACGCTGGAAATTACAGCGCCTTTGAGACCGCGTTCTTTGAGCAACAGCGACAGCAGGACTCTGCTGCGCGCCAGTACGAACGCACGGCCGCGCATCTGCAGAGTTTTGTGGATCGCTTTCGTGCCCAGGCGACCAAGGCACGCCAGGCGCAAAGCCGCTTGAAAATGCTCGAACGGCTGACGGCGATCGAACCGGTCAGAGCACGTCGAGAGTGGCGCTTCGAATTCCCGAAACCGTTGAAGGTGCCCGAGCGGCTGCTCGATGCCGATGATCTCGCGCTCGGCTATGGCGATCGCACCGTACTCGGCGGCGTCCGCTTCAACGTCGGCGCCGGCGATCGCATCGGAATCCTTGGCGTCAACGGTGCCGGCAAGTCGACGTTGGTGAAGGCGATCGACGGCAGTCTCGCGCCCAAAGGGGGCGAACTGCGGCGCGGTGCTGGGCTCGCAATCGGTTACTTCGCGCAGCATCAGGTCGACCAGCTTCGTCCCGATGAAACACCGCTGCAGCATTTGCGCCGCATGGCGCCGGAAGCGCGCGAGCAGCAGCTGCGGGAGTTTTTAGGCAGCTATCGATTCTCCGGCGAATTCGCTACGACGCTGGTAGGTCCGATGTCGGGCGGTGAAAAGGCTCGCTGCGCACTGGCTCTCCTTGCGTGGAAGCGCCCCAACCTGCTGTTGCTGGACGAGCCCACCAATCACCTGGACATCGAAACGCGCGAGGCGCTGACGGTAGCGCTGTCGTCGTACGAAGGTGCTTTGATTCTTGTTTCGCACGATCGGCACTTGCTGCGTGCGACGACCGATGAGCTATGGCTGGTGCACGATGGTGAGGTAGCGCCGTTTGAAGGCGACCTCGATGACTACTCGGCGTTGATCCTGGCCAGTAGACGCGAAAACCCGGTGCGAAAAGATTCACAGGGAGCCGACCGCAAAGAGGATCGCAAACAGGGAGCCGGAGCGCGTCAACGCAGCGGATCAGCTCGCAAGCCGTTGCAGAACAAACTCACCGCCATCGAAACCGAGCTCGCGCAGGTCTCGAGTGAGCTTCGTGAGCTTGACGCGCAATTGTCCGACCCTGACTTCTATAACACCGGCGCTGCCGATGAGGTTGCTGCTGTTCTGAAGCGGCGCGACGAGCTCGCACGCAAGGTGGACTCCCTGGAAGCGCGCTGGCTGGATATTCAAGGCCAGCTCGAAGCGGGGGCCGACATCGGCAGCAAGGCCGCATGACCCTGCCCCTTGCCGGTATCACCGTTATCGACATGACGCGGCTGCTGCCGGGGCCCGCTGCAACGATGCACTTGGTCGACTTCGGAGCCGACGTCATCAAGATCGAGGACACCGGGGCTGGCGATTACATGCGCAGCTTTCCGCCGACGATTGCTGTCGATGGCGACGGGTACAGCGGGGACGTCAACCCGGCGTTCGAGGCGGTCAATCGTGGCAAACGCTCAATTGCGGTGGACCTAAAAGCCGAAGAGGGTCGCGAAGTGCTGTGGCGCCTGGTGGATCGCGCCGATGCATTGATCGAAGGCTTCCGCCCGGGCGTGCTTGCCCGCCTGGGCTTTGGGTGGGACGCGCTGCATCAGCGC
>JACCYC010000044.1 GCA_013696665.1 Burkholderiaceae bacterium
TATTCAACAAATTTGAACCCTTAAAGGATGCCGCACTTGCGGAGCGCATCAACGCGCTGCTTGGTCGTATCGGATTCTCAAGCAGCGGCGTTTTTGTGATGGACGGATCAAAACGCTCTGCTCACGGCAACGCGTATTTCACGGGGCTCGGGCGTTCGAAACGGATTGTGTTTTTTGATACGTTGATCGAGCGGCTGCGCCCACCAGAGATCGAAGCGGTGTTGGCGCACGAGCTTGGACACTTCAAATTGAAGCACATCGCCAAGCGCCTGGCGTTCTCGTTTGTCTCCAGCCTCGTGCTTCTGGCGCTGCTCGGGTGGCTCGTCACGCAGTCATGGTTTTTCGCCGGACTTGGGCTCGAGCCGCCTCCGCACGGAAGCGGCCAGGGCGTCGCGCTGGTGCTCTTCATGTTGGTGATACCGGTATTTACATTCGCGTTCGCGCCGCTCGCCAACATCATTTCGCGCAAGCACGAATTCGAGGCTGATCGCTTTGCTGCGCACAATGCATCGGCACCGGATCTGGTCAGCGCGCTCGTCACGCTATACCAGGACAACGCATCGACGCTAACGCCTGACCCGATGCATTCTGCGTTCTATGACAGCCATCCGCCGGCCGCAATTCGCATCGCGCGGCTTTTGCAGCCGTCGACCTAGGTAATGAAAACGCGCGACCAATTGCTCGCGTCACACTGCGTCGCCGCCGCGACAGCGATGAGCGAAGCAGCCGTGGTTCAGCAGTTGGAAGTTGTCGATCAGTGGACATTTGCTGATGACGCACTGACAAGAACGTATCGTTTCGAGAATTATTACGAGACGATCGCATTCGTCAACGCGCTGGCCTATCTGGTTCATCGAGAAGACCACCATCCCGAGCTGCGGGTGAGCTATTCGAGCTGCGAGGTTCGCTACAACACCCATTCGATAAACGGAATTTCGCAGAACGATTTTATTTCGGCGGCAAAGACCGATGCGCTTTATTTGAGTGCGCATTCTGGCGGCGCCGCTCCGGCGTGACCCTGCAAGGTTCCGGCCTGGAAACCGAGCGGGTACGCGCGCGCGTCGTCGCAACGTTCGGGCGCAGTTCCTTGATCGATCACGAGAGCCGTATCCTGCAGGCGACGCGTCGTGGCAAGCGTGGCGACGTGGTCGTCGGCGACTGGGTTTCAGCGAGTCTGGCCACCAACGACCAGGCATCTATTGAATTGATCGAGCCCCGCGCGAGCCTTCTTTTTCGGGCTGATTCCTATCGGGTCAAGGAACTTGCTGCGAACATCGACCAAGTGGTCGTTGTGTTCGCCGCGCACCCGTCGTTCAACCCGTGGTTCGTCTGGAAAGCGCTGGTTGCGGCCGCGGCTTCGGGCATCGAAGCTTTGGTCTTGCGCAACAAGACCGATCTTCCTGATGCGAGCGATGCCGCCGCATTTGTTCAGCAAATTTCGCAACTCGGCTGGCGCACGCTTGCTTTGTCGACGAAGGTCGATTCGGCGGCAGCACGAGACCTATTGAACCGTGAACTGCTGGGGCGTCGGAATTTGCTGGTAGGGCAATCGGGTATGGGAAAGTCCACGTTGCTCAATCTGCTCGTACCCGACGCGCACGCGCGTACGCAGGAATATTCGCATCGCTTAAATGTTGGCAAGCAAACGACCACGGCGTCGCGCTGGTTTCCATTCGGCTCCGGTGCGCTGGTCGACACGCCAGGCTTCCAGGAGTTCGGGCTGTCGCATCTGTCTCTGAACCAGATAGCGGGGACCTTTCCTGAGTTCAGCGCGTTGTTGGGAAGTTGCCGGTTCGTTGACTGCCATCACCATGAAGAGCCCGGCTGCGCGATCAGCGCCGCACACGCCGAGGGCTCGGTGTCGCCCGAACGCTACAAGTTTTATAGATCGCTGACCGCATCGTTGGCAAAATGAACGTTGCTACCTTTAGCTGAGATGTGCCAACAAATGAAACTGCTCGCGCGCGCCGATAATTCACTGCAGGCGTCGATCTGGGCCGATACGCTGCGTGCGGCTGGAATCCGGTGCGAGTTGCGCAACACCGCGCTCTCAGGCGCGATGGGAGAAATTCCTTTTCTCGAGTGTGCGCCTCAGCTTTGGGTCGAGCGCGACAGCGACGCAGAGCGCGCACGCGACATCCTTCAACAGTTACAACGGCCGACGCAAGGGCCGCTGTGGATATGCAGCAGCTGCAGTGAGTACTCTGAGCCGCAGTTTGGAAGCTGCTGGCAGTGCGGGGTCGCCCGCAACGATTGACTATGCGAACACGCTCGCCAGCGTTAGCAGCAGCAATAAAACGAGCCACAGCAGAAGAGTGCGCCACACGAGCCCTACAACCGCACGCAGCGCCGGCGCACTCGGCTCCGCAAGCCCGGCGCCTTCGTTGCCGACCTCGTCAAAGTAGAGCGCGCTCTCGACCGCAGGCATCAACCGCAAATTGAGCGCACCACTGGCCGCTGCCAGAATCAATGTGCGCGAATCGGGTACCGGCATGCCGTCAACCGGTTGCTGGCGTGACACCTGCCGCCAGCAATAGATTGCCCCTTCAAAGTCGCCCACCACGGCAAAGCCAAGGGACGTCAGGCGCGCCGGCGCCCAGTCAATCCACGCGAAGGCGCGACGCGCGAAGTCACCGAAATTATCGGGCGGGGTCACGGGCGAGGGTGGACGGTTCCAGGCTCGCGCGACGTGTTCAGCAAGCCGATACGCGACTGCGCCGATCGGGCCGGGCAGCACGACAAACCAGAAGAACACACCGAACACGTGTCGTTGCGACAGCAGCAAACCATGTTCGATTGCCTGACGCACAACTTCATCCTGGTCGAGATCGGATGCGCTGAAGGTCGGGTCGATCTGCTGCTTCCACGCGGTAAGTTCCCGCCGCGCGCCGTTCAGATCGCCGTTCGCGAGAGCGATCTGGATTTCGGTGCCGCGATGGCTGAATTGCCTGAACCCGAGCGCAAAGAACAGCACGGATACATTGACGACGAGTGCAAGCAGCCAATGGATCGATATTGCAATCGTGTAAACCGCACCGACCGTCAGCGCAAGACCTACGACCACGAGAAGCCATGCATAAACCCCGTGTTGCCAACGTCCTGCGTTCAGGTTGCGCTCGGCCCACGCCGATATCTGTCGCACACCGCTGTAAACCGGGTTAGTCGTCGGCAAAGGACGAAGCTGCTCGAGCAAAAGCGTGATCACCAGCGAGAGCCAACTCATGACTTGATTGTAGAGGCGGGCCGCGCACGGTCAGCGCGTAGAAAGTGATACAGGTTGCGCACCATCGCCGCGGTCGCGCCCCAGATGAAGTAATTGCGCGGGCTTACGCCGCTATCGGGCCGGCTGTACTGCATCGCATAAAACGTGCGCTGCGCATCGCCGGTATCTACGACACGGCGCTCGTGATTGGCCGGATCCATCAAGAACGCAAGCGGCACTTCGAACACTTCGGAGACCTCGAATGGATCAAGCACCGGCGCTAGCGGAGTTTTGACGAAACCGATCACCGGCGTTACCTTGTAGCCGGTCGCTGTAAGGTATTCAGGCAATGTGCCGATGACGTCGACGCCTGACGCGGGTATTCCAATTTCCTCTTGCGTTTCACGCAGTGCCGTTGCAATGGCATCGGCGTCAGTGCTTTCAACCCGACCGCCGGGAAAGCTGATCTGTCCCGCGTGATCATTCAGGTGCGCCGTTCGCACCGTAAGCAGAATGCTTACATCATCGGGATGCAAGACCAGGGGTATCAGCACCGACGCAACGCGCTGCGCTCTTTCCGGATACAGCACGCGCATATCGGCGCGCAACTCCGGGCGCCATGAAGGTGGCGACGCAAAGCGATGCCGTATCGCACTGGGCCGCAATTCATCTGCGGCGACTGCCGTGCCCCGAGCCTCCGTCGATACGAATGCAGGATCATGCGGAACCGCTTCGGGATCGAAGATCGGTTGTGACGCCAGCGGGTCGATGTCGTTTGCAGGTGCGGTCATCGCGATCGAAAAAAAGCCGCCAGCTCGGGCGGCTTGTTTCATTGTCCAAGAGCCAGGTTACTTCGCCTTTTTTACGGTGCCTTTAGCGGCACTGGCCTTGGCTGCGCGCGCGTTCGTGCCCGAGACATTACCGGCGGATTCCATCGTGACATCGATCTGCGAGTTGGCCGCCGCATCGGCTGCCGACCTGTCTGCGGCCGTCTTGTCAGCTGCCGATTTGTCGGCTGCACTCTTATGCTGAAGCTTTTCCCGGATCCGCGCTGACTTCCCTGAGCGATCGCGAAGGTAATAAAGTTTCGCCCGCCGCACGTCGCCGCGCCGCTTGACCTCGATTGACGCAATGGTCGGTGAGTAGAGCTGAAAGGTTCGCTCGACGCCCTCACCGCTTGAAACCTTGCGCACCACGAATGACGAATTCAATCCGCGGTTGCGGCGACCAATGACTACGCCTTCATAGGCCTGGACGCGCTTGCGCGTGCCTTCTACTACGTTGACGTTGACGACCACGGTATCGCCCGGAGCGAACACCGGTATCTGGCGGTTGGTGCTGACGCGCGCCAGTTCTTCTTGATCCAGCTGCTGAATAACGTTCACTTGATTTCTCCTGAATCCATCGTGCTGCAAATGTCTTATGTTGTTTTGCAGTAGAGGATGGTCGATTTATCGATGTTGCTTCACTCGATGTTGCTCACCTAAAAACTTCAACTTGCGCCTTAACACCTGCGGCCGCCTCGTGCAGGTGCGTCTCGTCGAGCGCACTCAATTGACCCGCCGCGCGCGCCCGCTCGATCATCTCCGGTCTTTGCGCAGCAGTCCATGCGAGTGCATCGCGACGGCGCCACTGCCTGATCTGCTGATGGTGCCCGGACAACAGAACCTCCGGCACGCCCATACCACGCCAGTTTTCAGGACGCGTGTAGTGCCTGGCGTCCAGCAACCCTGCTGCGAAAGATTCGTCGGCGGCCGACGCTTCCTTCAACGCTCCGGGCAGTTGCCTGACGACAGCATCGATCAGCGCCATTGCCGCGATTTCGCCACCCGACAGCACGAAATCGCCAATCGAAATCACTTCATCCACACACGTGTCGATGAATCGCTGGTCAATGCCCTCGTAGCGTCCGCAAATCAGCGCAAGCGACTTACCCGCTGCTGCGAGCCGACGGACGCGCGCGTCGTCCAGCGGA
>JACCYC010000047.1 GCA_013696665.1 Burkholderiaceae bacterium
CGTTGCTGAAGAAAATGCAGCGACAGCACTTCGACCGCGCTGATCCGCTGATCAGCGAGCCGCTCGAGAATGAATGGGAGAACACGCGGCCGCTGGGGTGGGAAGCCAACATCCCGCTCGACGGCAAACTGGTCGCCCTTGAGAACCTCGCCGCTGCAGCCGAGGCCAAACAGGAGCCGAGTGGCGAGCACACGATTCGCGTCGGCGCTTTGGCGCGGTTGGTGGCGAACAAGCATCCGAAGGCCGGCGTTCTGTTGACCACGATCGAGCGTGCAGCGCGTCTGCATGATGTGGGTAAAGGGTCGGTTCCCGAAACGCTGCTGCGTCAACGCGGGCCTTTGACCTGGCAGGAAAAAGAATTCCTGCAGTCGCACGCAAAGTTTGGTGAGGAGCTGATCCGCGATCAGCTCGGCGATCAGCGCGGCTCCGTTTACGCCAACGTCGCTCGGTCACATCACGAACGTTTCGACGGCAACGGAATTCCCGATGGTCTAGGCGGCGAGGAGATCCCGCTGGAAGCACGGATCGCGCACGCAGTCGACACCTACGACTCGCTGACACACGACCGGCCCTGGAGAAAGGCACTGCCGCACGATGAGGTGCGAATCTACTTGTGCACCGAAAAGTCTGCGCAGTTCGACCCGACGGTGGTCGATGCACTTTTGCATGTCGTCAAAGAGCTACGTTCACACGGCCGCAGCTTCGACGATCAACTCGTTGACCTTGCAGAGCCGTCAGAATTCGTCACCGCGCGCCGGGGGCTCGCGCAGCTGTTCTTGAACTGATTGCGATTGGTTCAGGCGAGCGCAAGGCGCAGTATCTAGCGCGTGCCGGTGGCATATGATCGATCCCTGATGGCCGGCAGGCGGCGGTTGCTCAACACAGGGGCGGTCGATGCGTTCGTCATTATTCTTTGCAACGCTTCTCTTGACGCACCTTGACCCATGGTCTGCGCTGGCTCAGACCCCTCTGAGCTATGAGCTTGCTCCGTCAGGACGGCTTCGCGTAGCCACGCAAACGGGCAGTCCGATTCTTGCGACACGTGGCCCCGATGGCAGCGTGAGTGGGGTGGTCGTGGATCTGGGAAGGTTCATCGCCCTGCAACTGGGTCTTCCGTTCGAGCCCGTTGTGTACGCCAACCAGGAAGCGTATGCACAAAGCTTTGGCAAAGGCGAATGGGATATCGCCATTGGTGTACGGAGTCCGGCAGCAGAGCAACGCAGCAGCACCGGACCAGACTTCATGCTCGCTGATGCTTTATATATCGCTGCACCCGGAAAATCATTTGTTGACGCCAGCCAGATTGATCGCGCGGGAGTAAGAGTTGGAGTTTCGCGCGGCGGCGGATCGGATCAGATTCTGACTCGAGACTTGAAGTCCGCGCAGGTCGTGCGTATTCCGGGTGGCGTGCCCAATGCGGTTGAGGCTTTGCGCAGCGGCGCGGCCGACGTCTGGGCGGCGAACCCAGTGACGCTTCAGGCCATTGCCGATGCGCTGCCGGGTACAAAAGTTCTTGCCGGCGCGTACACCACCGGGCGTTATGCTGTGGCGCTGCCGAAGGAAAGCTCGGTCGCGGCTCAGAACAAACTTGCGGAAATCGTCAACGAGGCAAAGCGGACGGGAGTCGTTCTCAAAGCGATTGAGGTAGCTGGCTTCAAAGGCGTTCGCGTAGCGCCTGAGTAGCTGCCCCGGACCTTTTAATTAAGAAATTGATAAACACGATGGCGAGGCTTGCAGGTTAGGACACGCCTCACTGTGTTCGGATGTTCGCGTCCCTGATCAGACTCGCCGAGCGCGCCATGTCTTCCTGCTGGAAGCGGGCGAAGGCTTCCGTGGAGCCCGGAGTCAGCACCAGTCCTTGCGGTACGAGCCGGTCGTTCATCTCCGAAGTGGCCAGCGCTTTGTTCACCTCGGTGTTGAGCTTGAGCACGATGTCCTTGGGCAGACCGGGCGGGCCCCAGAGCCCATACCAGCTATAGAACTCAAAGCCCGGCAAAGTCTCGGCCACCGCCGCTACGTCGGGCATGCTGGGTATTCGGGTGTTCGAGGTGACGCCGATGACCTTCAACCGGCCGGCGCGCGCCAATGACTGCGACCCAAGTATTGGATCAATGAACGCGTGCACTGAGCCGCCGACCAGATCCTGGAACGCAGGCGCGGTGCCTTTGTACGGCACGATCAGGATGTCGATCCCCGCCGCACGCTTGAAGGCCTCGGTGGCCAGGTGTCCGGCAGCGCCGGCAGCGCCGATCGCGAACGCGACTTTGCCGGGATTCGCCTTGGCGTGCGCAATCAGACTGCGCATGTCGTTGGCGGGCACATCGTTGTTGAGCGATACCGCGAGAGGCGCCTTGGCAACCAGCGCCACCGGCGTGAAGTCGCGCGCAATATCGTAGGGCGGCTTGTCCATCGTCATCGGTGTAGTCGTGAACACCGACGCGTTGAACAGCAGTGTGTAGCCGTCCGCGGCAGACTTCGAAACCTGGCTCGAGCCGATCGTCGCCAACCCGCCGGGTCGATTCTCGACCACGAATGTCTGGCCCATCTGCTCACCGAGTTTCTGCGCCAGCAGGCGGCCGACGATGTCGAGCGTGCCGCCGGGTGGAAATGGAATGACCACGGTGACAGGTTTGGCCGGATACGCTTGGGCGAATACCGCAGGCGTTGCGCACAACGCGCAGGCCGTCAGAACAGTACGAATAAGTGCTCTGCGTCGCATTGATCAGGTCTCCTTGTGTGGACAGCTTTCGAACAGTCAAGTATCGGTCAGCGCCGCAACAATCCGGCCTGGGCGAGTGCAGCGCGCAGCTGCTGAATTTCTTTTTCGGCCGGGGCTTCCGTAGGCGGTCGCATGGTGGGATTGTCGATCACGCCTGCTAGCCACATCCCCATCTTCATGCGGGCGTGGGCCTCGCCGGTCGGCTCACCGCCCCCATAGACGGCATCTTTCAACGGAGTGATCACGGCTTGCACTGCGACCGCCTTGTTGAGGTCGCCGGCCTTCACTGCCTGCCATAGTTCATTGATGAGCCCTGGAATGAAACTCGCGAAGCCGACCAGCGCGCCGTCGACTCCCTGCACCATCGACGCCAGCAGATACTCGTCGTGGCACGTGAGGATCGCCTTGCTGGCGTCGGCCGCGCGCACCGCGGCGATGTCCGCGGCGTACTTGTTCATATCGCGTTGCCCGACCTTGAATGCGCGCACGGACGGTCGCTGCGCCAGCTCGGCCATGGTGGCCGACGAGTAGGACGCGCGCGTCCATGCCGGGTAGACATGCGCGATCAGATCCAGTCCCACGGGCTCGATGGCTTCGAAATAGCGGATGACGTGACTCGGCCGGCAACCGAAGCGCAGCCAGTGGTGCGGCGGCATCACATCGAGTCCGGCGGCGCCCGCGTCGGCCGCCATCTGCGCGTGCTCGCGCGCATCGGTGAGGCCCTCGCAAACGATCGAGGAGATCACCGGCAAGCGGCCTTCAAGTTCTGAGGCGACGATCCGAGTGACCTGCGCGCGCTCACTGGCGGTCAGCGAGAACACCTCGCCGGTATGGCCGTTGGTCATTATCGCGACGATGCCGGCCTGACCGGCGAGCCACGCTGCCAGGCGCCGGA
>JACCYC010000071.1 GCA_013696665.1 Burkholderiaceae bacterium
CCTGTTGTCCGTTGTTTGCTTCTCTAAACCATCCAGCACCTTCTGAAGCAATGCTTGGCGTCTGAACGTACAAATGCACACGGCTACGTGAGGGATGGATGATGTTCGTAACGGGTCCGGCAGAACCATTGGGTGAGTCTTTATATTAAGCAGGTCTTTTACCGATCCCTATCCGTTCCTGCGGCCGAATGTCGGGATGGCATGCAAGGACCTCGTAAAGCCAGGTCGATCCACACCGCATTGAGCCGATACCGATAAACGTGGGCAGAGATCTCCGATCTAAATAGCCTTTGCTGGACAAGGTCTTCGCGTTATTTCGAGTCGATATCACAGAGGCCGGCGTATTCCTGCACTGGTAACTTCACGAAGAATGAACTATGATCGTTGTAATTGGCTCGGCGAGGCTCAACGAAATGGCGCATGAAATTCCGACACTGAGAGAATCTATCGAAGATCCTGTCAACTCTTCATGAAATCAAGACGCCTGCAGTTCTTTAGCAATCCGAAATATCGGATGGAGATCGGCACTGTAGCCCAACTGTTCCATACTGCGCCGCGTGAGCGCTAAGATGATAGCTTTGTCGAACGCGGGTATCACCCTCCTCCATCGAACCGCCGCCTCCGAGTCGAACGACTTTTGCTGCCTGCCGGTTAGGCTCGAAGGCTGATGCTCATGTCGTCCCCTCTGCGGCTCGAGCATCTCCTCGATGAAATCGGTTTGAATGAAGTCGCACAACTCGACCAGTGTCTTTCGCGGATCCGCCAGCAAATCTTCGTACCGAAAGAGCCGGTAGTTGTCGAGCCGTTTGCACCGCTGATGTATTCGAGCGCTTTGTCGATATTGCGCTATCACCATCGCAAGCGCAGCTTTCCGGATAGCCCAAGCCAACCGAGGATGCGCCGCCACCCTGCTCGCTGTGCCTGAGGGATCATTCGACTTCGACATCGACAGCGCACGCGGGTCACGGGTGATATGAACGATCCTGCAGTCTGGGAACCAGCGGATGAGAGTCGGAATGTGCCGCACCTCGACGGGGAACTTGACGCAAGCTCTGGAGCAGCCGCTAAAGCGAGTGAGTTCTTCCAGCAGGATTCTTACGATGGATTCAATCGTGCGGTTGGAATCCTTGATCCGCCTCGCCAGCGCTTGCAAGAGGCGGGGATCGTCAGCCGCCTCGATCCCCTTGAACTTCCACATCGCACCTCCAAGCCCGGGAAGGTCCTGCCGTGATAGACATAACTTCACCATGCGTTCAACATTTCTGTCGTCTGTCAGACTCCCAATCTGCGTGCGAATAAAGAAGCGGAAATCCCGCTGCCGGGGACGACCAAGAAAGCGTGGTTCAGGCAGGCGCAAGATGCCGGGTGCCATAGCAATTAAATTATGCCAAAGGGTGCTGCCCCCGCGGTGGGGGCCAACAATAAAGATGGGACCGGACATATCTTCTCTATATTTGCTGCCCTGACGTTGAGTTCCGGTTTCTCCTGTCAATGCGCCACCGAGCCGTTATCTTATCTGTTCGCATACCATCTAGACCGCACGGCTAAGAGTTGCGTCATTAAAGGGTCGGGGATGTTTCTGACCAGCCCCCCTTGGATTCCAATCGACAAGGCCATCCTACCAATAATATTCAACGGCACGTAGAACCGAGGTATCTTCAATGGCCCAAAGCCGTTGCTGATCAGAAACTCCCGCATTCCTTGTCTTCTCGATTTCCATATACCGTACGTTACAAAAGGAATTCCCTCTCTGGCGGTGGAGCGAGCAACTTCGGCCATCAAAGCGAAATTTGTCATCTTGTCGCGGTGCGCAAACATGGCCAGGTTCAACACCGGCCTAGTCAGCCGGTCCGTGTAAAGCAGCTTGACGAATCCAATCAATTCTCCTTCGAAAAGCGCGGCAATGAATTCACACCGTTCACAGTCTCTCTCCAGTATGGCTTTTACTTGGGCGAATTTCTTGCCGTAGTGGCGGTGAGGTTTGCCTCTTTTGAATCGCGTCTCATTGAATATTCGCGTTACCCCCTCTATGAGATAGTCATTGAGCGGGACATGTTTGACGACGACACCTGCTTTCTCAGCGCGCAAAACCTTTCGCCTTGTATCCTTGCCTATCTGACAATTCCACCACTCATCAAAAGAAGTTAGCGGGAGAGCAGCAATTTCTTCTGGTTCCCACCAGGTATCGTACTTCGGCTCTTTGGCCTCGGGGCGCTGGATAAAAGTTAACAGATCGATTCGCCGGCCCCAGCTTCGTATCGCGTCGATCAGTACCTGCGGATTCCCAACGTCCTGATTGTATTCGTTGAGCAAGGAAGCAGTTCTAAGAATGCGTCCGTTAATCGACAATATGTCGCTTAAACCAATACTGCCGTCCTGTAGCTGCTTAGAGGCAGCTGGCTTGGCAACTTTTTTGATAAAACCAGCTGGAATCTCAGCGACCGGCACATCGCCTCGACGGCCACTTACTCGATCACTGGCCGACAACCTGCGCGGCGGCAGCCATCTGGTTCTCAGCTCAATAGTGCGATTAAAGACAAGCTTCCCTACCGCGCTATCCCGGTCCAAGACAAAGTAGCCGAGCCGCTCAAACTGATAAGGCTGCTTCGGTTCAGATTGAGTAAGGCTCGGCTCACACTTCGCCGTCAACACCTGCAAAGAATTCGGGTTGATCGCGGTTCTAAAGTCTGCCGCCGCCTCAGGATTAGGAATCGTAAAGAGTTGATCATAAAGGCGCACCTCAGCTTCAACCGCACCTTCCATGTTCACCCAGTGCAGTGCCACCCTCATCTTTCGTGCCGCATGCGCTGCTCCCGCTTTGCTTTCAAGGTCCGCCGTACAGCGCAGCTGCACGATATTGCCCCCGTCGTCTTTGATTATCTCGTTACAGCGAATGATATAAGCGTTTTTCAGCCGAACCTCGCCACCAGGGTAAAACCGGAAGTAATTTGCCGAAGGCGCTTCCGCGAAATCTTCGCGCTCAATATAAAGGTTGCGGCTGAAGGTGATCTTCCGGATTCCCGAACTTAGATCTTCAGGATTGTTGAGGGCATCGAACTCTTCCGTTTTATCCTTCGGATAATTCGTGATTACGATCGGCAGCGGCCGCAGCACGACGAACCTTCGAACGGCGACATGGTTTAGCTCCGCCCGGATAGCGTGTTCAAGCGCATGAATCTGTGTGGCACTCTTGTACTTCGTGATTCCGAGGCCATACATAAAGTTTCGCAGCACATTTGCTGAAACCCCGCGGCGCCTATAACCGCTGATCGTGGGCATGCGGGGATCATCCCATCCTTTAACGCGCCCCTCCGCCACAAGCTGCAGTAGTTTGCGCTTGCTCATAACTGTGTAGGTGAGACTGAACCGGGCAAACTCCAGCCGGCGGGGTAGACGATTTGGCAAGTCGAGGTCCCGTAGAATCCAAACATACAATGGCCGGTGTACCTCGAACTCAAGCGTGCCCATGCTATGGGTGACTCCTTCGATGTAGTCGCTCAGGCACTGGGCAAAATCGTACATGGGGTAAATGCACCATTTTCGTCCGGTGCGGTGATGTTCTGCGTGACGAATCCGGTAGAGTATTGGGTCGCGGAGCCAAAAGTTGGGCGACGCCATGTCGATCTTAGCTCGCAGCGTACATTTCCCCTCGGCAAACTCCCCATTTTTCATTCGCCCGAAGAGTTCTAGATTCTCGGAAACAGAACGACTCCGAAACGGACTGTCTCGTCCGGGCCTGTCGGGAGCACCTCGATAACTCGCCATGGCCTGTGGTGAAAGGTCGCATACGTACGCGGAACCTTTACGAATAAGTTGCATCGCGTAGTGGTAGATTGCCTCAAAATGATCGGAGGTGTGGAACGGCTCAAGTCTTGAACCCTCTGTGCTCGAATTGTGCAGGCGATGCGGCGGCCACTCGTCTAGCGTGCTCGCGGATAGGGCAAAATCACGCTCATCCTCGGGAACGGTCGTCTGCGGCGATGCTACGGGAGTTTTCAACCGAAGATAGTTTTCCGACCAGTCGCCGATCAGCCACATCACGTCCTCGAAAATCGAATCCACGTATTCCTGCTTCTCTTTCGTGGGATTGGTGTCGTCGTAGCGCAGATTGCAAATTCCCTGCATCTCTCGGGCAATCCCAAAGTTCAGTAGAATCGCTTTAGCGTGGCCGATGTGGAGATATCCGTTTGGTTCCGGGGGAAAACGGGTATGAACCTGCGCATATTTCCCGGTCTCTAAATCGCGAGCAACGATTTTGCGAATAAAATCAGACGGCTGGCCTTGGGCTGCGACTAAAGGCAAATTATCACTCTTACTACTTGTCACGTCAGGATTCAGAAGTGTAGCAAGAACGAGCGGCTTGTCTTGGCGGATTTATGAAGAAGCCGCCGCCAGAGGCAGCTGTCGGATTCCGCGCAGCCATTGCTCCAACATCACCAAACTAAACAGTAGCTTATGATTATCGTAACGGCCCGATTGGTGTGTTTCCAGCAGCCGCCGCACCGGACCGGGCTTCAGTAAACTGAACATCAAAGAATTCTCGTCCAAGAGCATCTCCTGAAACCGCCCGCCGAGATTGGCATTGAACCACTCGTCCACCACGTTCACCGCAAAACCCCGCTTCTTGCGGCACATGATTTGCGGTGGCAGAAATCTCTCGCAGACGCGGCGATGGAGCCATTT
>JACCYC010000147.1 GCA_013696665.1 Burkholderiaceae bacterium
GAAGTGACGCGGCCATTTGCGGTAATCACGAGGTCGTAAGTACCGGCCGACACGGGCGATAAAACAAATTTGCCGTTTGCATCCGGCACCGTTGCGCGCGCGATCACGCCGCCCAGCTGCAGCGACACGGCCGTCGCGCCGCCACCGATTGCGCCTGCCACATAGCCTTCGACGGCCAATCCGGTGCTGGTGACGCGCGGCAGGATGGACAGGACGGGCTGCAGGTTGTAGCGGCCTGACTGCCCTGCGCGCACGATTGATTTGCATGCGTCGAAGTCCAGCACGAAGTCCGCAACCTGGTTCGCGGCTACGGTGATATCGGCTTTGATTTTCAGGCCGCTCTGTTGCGCACTGGGGGTATCGAGAGCCGTTTCCGTTCCGCCGGTGGGCAGTATTGAATTCGCCAGCGGTGTGGCCGCGCTGTTGTCTTTCAGCACTAGGCGCAACTGGGTATAGGTGCCTACCGGCAACGAAGTGCTGCCCAGCTCCTCAAGTACGCCATTGGTCAAGTCGAGAAGGTTCACGCGCTTGACTGGACTGAGCACGACCTCTGACCACCCGCCATCAGCGTCTGCGGCTGTCGTGCTCTTGTGAACGCGCACCTTTTCAACCGTAACGTTGACTTGGTCGTAGCCGCACGCAGGCGCGTCGGTCAAAGCCAGGCGCAAGGTTCCAGCGGCGGGAGCGGCGCCGCCTGAATCACTGTCGCCTCCGCCGCAGGCGACGAGTGTGGATGCTGCGACGGCCAGCAAGATGCGCCGGGCAGTGTGTTGTGAAATAAGCTTCATTGGCTCTCCAAAGCGAGTCGGTGTTCCACTTTGAGCGCTCGGGCTGGCTGCGGCCCGGTCAGTTGCGGCAGGTGGTCAGGTATTTAACGGCTTGACCGAAAGGAGCCTCAAGTGCCGTGAAGAAGCGCCGCCTCTTTCGGCTAACCCGAAAGACCACAGAGAAGTTTTAATTAGCAGCTATTGCTGGCGGGGCTTTTTCCTTCTGGGTCAGCGGACGAGCGGGCTCCTGTTTAAAACTTACGGTCAATTGCGATGTTTTGGGATAGCCGGAAGCATCGAGGCTGAGGTTCCACTCATCGGGGTCGAAACCGATCAGCGCAGCGGTGCCGACGGTTACGACGGGTACTCCCTCGGCTTGTGTCAGACGCTTGAGTTCGACCGAATCGTCACCCGTGACGATCGTGCGTTCGGAGAACGGCACGCCGCGCTTGACCAAGAACTCACGCGCGGTATTGCACGGCGGGCACTTGCCCGCGGTAAATAGCATGACCGGATACGTACCGGCCGCGCGTCGTACTTGATAAGGAAGCGTCGACTGCACCTGTTGTCCAATCTGCAGTAAATCGATGCGCAGCAGGTTCTGCGCATCCGGCGGGGGACGGTCGCCATAGTTGATCTGTGCGCGCGCATCGGTCCAGCGATAGAGATACTTGCGAATCTCTTTATCGGGCTCACCGTACCCTTGCGCCAGCGCCGCCGAGTGCAGCAGCACGAGCAGCGAAGCGGCCATTAATTTCGGAAAAGTCATCGGCAATCTCATTGGGTGCTCCTGGACTAGCTCTTGGGAGGAGGCACGCTCGACGCAGGGCGGTCGGTCGTTGCGGCAGGGAAAATAGGCTGGGGCGCTGGGGCCCGGTAGGTCGATGGCAAAACGATTTTTTCCGGATAACCGGCTGCGTTAAGAGCAAGCGACCAGGCGGACTCACGAAATCCTAAATGCGGGGTACGGCCCAGTGCCATCACTGGAAGCGACATCGTGCCCACGCGGCGGTTCATTTCCTCGGCGTCGACATCCGTATCAACCACAACTTCCTGAAACGGAACGTTGCGCTGCCTCAACCACGCACGCCCCGATTCGCAGGGGCCGCAATCCAGTGTGGTGTAAAGCGTGACGGGGAAGGTTTGCATCGCCTTGCGCAGATCGAATGGCATGTCCCCCGCCGTATCAGAGCGATCCGAAATTGGGCGCCCATCCATTCGCGTGATGTTCTTGGCATCCCGCGGCGGCGCGTCGCCATAGTTGACGCGCCCGGTTGAATCGATCCAGCGGTATTGGGCGGCTGCCGGCGTGACCGCGGAAAGCAATGCAACGGCCAGAACAGCGGACAGCCCAACGGTTCGGTTCTTCATCAGTTCACCATCCCGTGATGCCTCAGCAGCGCGTCAATCGAGGGTTTGCGCCCACGGAACGCCACAAACGACTGCATGGCAGGGCGGCTTCCTCCAACAGCAAGTATTTCGTCGAGAAAGCGACGACCTGTATCTGCATTCAGCACGCCACCCTCCTCATTTTCTTCGAACGCCGAAAACGCATCGGCCGACAAGACTTCGGCCCACTTGTAGCTGTAATAGCCTGCGGCGTAACCGCCCGCGAAGATGTGCGAGAAAGCGTGCGGAAAACGGTTGTATTCAGGCGGAACCAAGACCGAAACCTCCTGACGCACCTCAGCTAGAAGCTTCATCAGTGCCGCCTCGTCGCCAATATCGGCGCGAGAGTGCAGCAACATGTCGAACAACGCAAATTCCAGCTGGCGCATGGTGAAAAGGCCGCTTTGAAAGTTTTTTGCAGCCAACATCTTTTCGTACAACGAGCGTGGCAGCGGGGCGCCGGTGTCAACATGCGCAGTCAACAACTGCAAAACATCCCATTCCCACGCAAAGTTTTCCATGAACTGAGACGGCAGCTCGACCGCGTCCCACTCGACACCCTGAATCCCGGCGACCGCGGGCTCGTCAACACGCGTCAGCATGTGATGCAGCCCATGACCAAACTCATGAAATAACGTCAGCACATCATCGTGCTTTAACGTTGCGGGCCGGCCGCCCGTCGGGCGAGAAAAATTGCAAGTCAGGAACGAGACCGGCGTCATCAGACCATCTCGTAGCTTGCGTCGACTGCGTGCATCGTCTTGCCACGCACCTCCCTGCTTATGGTCGCGCGCATAGAGATCGAGGTAGAACTCGCCGAGCAACCGGCCATTCTGATCTTCAATCTGATTAACACTAACGTCGCGGTGCCAAACCGGTGCCACCATTTTGCGAATGCCGACCGAAAACAATGTTTCGATAACCTTAAAAAGTCCTGCCAGCACGCGTGGCTCAGTAAAGTATTGCTTGAGTTCCTGCTCGGAGTAGGAGTAGCGTTGCTCGCGCAATTTTTCGCTTGCATACGCGACATCCCACGGCTGTAAATCGGTGATGCGCAGTTGACTGGCGGCAAATTCGCGCAGCTCCGCCATGTCGCGCTCCGCGTACGGTTTTGCACGCCGCGCAAGGTCGCGCAGGAAGTCGACGACTTCGTTTGGGCTTTGCGCCATCTTCGGCACCAGCGATACTTCGGCGAAGTCTTTGTAGCCCAACAGCTGCGCATGCTCGCGCCGCAGTTCAAGTAACTCGATCACAAGCGGCCCGTTGTTCCAGTCGGGATTGCCAAACTCCGAAGCGCGTGTCGTGTACGACCGATAAAGCTGTTGCCTCAGAGATCTATCGTCTGCGTAGTCGATGATGGCGGCGTAGCTTGGATACTGCAGCGAGATCTTGTAACCGGGTTTCCCGTCCGCGGCCGCGTCTTCGCGCAACATTTCCATTGCGTCGTCGGGGACACCTGCGAGAGCGGCGGCATCTTCGAGATACAGCGAAAACGCGTTCGATGCATCAAGAACATTTTCGGCAAAGCGTGTCGACAGCTGCGCTTCGCGCTCGCGAATTTGACGGAAGCGCTCCATGTTGGCGGCTGGCAATTCGGCGCCGCCAAGCCGAAAGTCGCGTAGCTCGTTCTCTATGACCTTGCGTCGCTCAGCGGGCCACTGGTCAAAATCTTTTGCGGCAGCGACCTTTTTGAACTTTGCATAAAGCGCGACATTTTGTGCCAGCCCCGTCCAGAAGGCCGTCAGCTTGGGCAAGTTGGCGTTGTACTGCTCACGCAACTCGGGGCTGTCGACAACTGCGTTCAGATGTGACACCGCGCTCCACGCACGGGCCAGGCGGTCAGTCGCCTCGTTCAGCGGTTCCACCACCAAGTCCCAGCTTGCCGCAGCCTCCGCCGACGTTATCCGCGAAACGGTCGTGCGCGCGTTGTCTAGCAGCTCATCAACTACCGGCGTGATGTGATGAGGTCGAATTTCGTCGAAGCGAGACAGCCCACTGAAATCGAGCAACGGATTGCGTGCCGCGAGCGCTGGGTGTGCAAGGTTCTCGGTCATGCTGGGCGTTAATTCATAAGGCTTGCTGGTTGGGCTGAAAATCATTGACACGCGCGCCGCTCGGCCGCTTCGACCGTGTTGGTCAATAGCATTGCGATCGTCATTGGGCCTACGCCGCCGGGCACGGGTGAAATCCAACCTGCGACCTGCCTGACGTTGTCGAAATCAACGTCGCCTGCGAGTTTGCCTTCGGCAGTTCGATTGGTTCCCACATCGATGATCACCGAGCCGGGTTTCACCATGTCGGCAGTCACCAGTTTGCGACGCCCGACTGCGGCAATCAGGATGTCCGCTGTTCGCGTAATGGCGGCAAGTGCGCGCGTCTTGCTGTGCGCAATAGTCACGGTCGCGTTGGCCGCCAACAGCAACATCGCCATCGGCTTGCCGACCATATTCGAGCGCCCGAGCACGACTGCTTGCGATCCTTCGATCGGCGTTCCGATCGATTCGAGCATCTTCATAACGCCGTACGGCGTGCACGAGCGGAAATACGGCGTGCCCATTAGCGTGAGGCCGGCGTTGGTGGCGTGCAAGCCGTCTACGTCTTTCTCGAACGCGATTGCGGCAAGCACTCGGCTTGAGCTGATGTGCGAGGGTAAAGGCGTCTGAACCAGGATGCCGTGCACGTTATCGTCGCGGTTGAGTTCGCCGATGCGTTTCAACAATTCGTCTTCCGAAGTATCGGCCGGCATCCGATCAATTGAAGATTGAATGCCAACCTGCTCGCATGCGACGCCCTTGTTGCGAACGTAGACAGCTGACGCTGGATCGTCACCGACCAGAATCACGGCGAGTCCCGGACGGTGGCCGTCAACGCTCAGTTGTTTGACGCGATCGACCAGTGCCTCGCGAATATCTGCCGCCAGCGCCTTGCCATCTATGATGCGTGCCGCCACGTCGCTGCCTCGCTTTTGCCAACTAGGGGCTGCGAGTTTAAACAGAACGTTACTGCTTCAGCGCCCCTCCACCCATCACCGCGCGCATCAGGTCGGCAACCGTGTTTGCATGCATCTTGTCCATGATGTTGGCGCGATGAGCTTCGACTGTCTTGATGGAAATTCCAAGGTCGTCCGCAATCTGCTTGTTAAGACGTCCCGCGACGATTCGCTCAAGTACCTGTTGCTCGCGCGGTGTCAGCTTGCTGAGCAGCGCCTGATTGAGCCGCTGACGTTCGGTGGCCGAAGCATGCTCGCGAGCCTCGGCCAGCATGCGTTCGACTAAGGCCTTTAGCGCGGCCTGGTCAAACGGCTTCTCGATGAAATCGACCGCGCCTTTCTTCATCGTCGAGACGGCCATCGGCACGTCGCCATGGCCGGTGATGAAAATGATCGGCAACTGCGACTTGCGCGACACCAGTTGCTCCTGCAACTCGAGCCCGCTCATTCCGGGCATCCTGACGTCAAAAATAGCGACGG
>JACCYC010000150.1 GCA_013696665.1 Burkholderiaceae bacterium
CAGGAAGTCCGCGGGCATCGCTGTGTTGGATTCTGCATCGATCGGAACACCTGCGAGCTCACATAGGTAAGCCGCGCGCTTCAGCGGCGACTTCAGCGTGCGATAAGCCTCGTTGGCGCGCGTGGCCCATTGCATCGCCACCCTGCCCTCGGCAGCAGTGCCGGCCGCGAAACGGTCCGGATGAACGTGCGACTGAACCGTGCGATAAGCCGTATCGAGCGCTGCCGCATCGATTTTAAAGCGGCGCTGCAGATCGAACAGTTTGAAATGGTCGGGGAGTGCCAGCATGACGAGCGCGCCCGAACGCGGCTTCGCTTAGACGTTGAAGGATTCGCCGCAACCGCAGCGGTTCTTTTCCTTCGGATTGTTGAATTTGAACCCTTCGTTCAACCCCTCGCGTCCAAAGTCGAGCTCCGTACCTTCGAGGTACGCGAGACTCTTCGGATCAACCAGAATTTTGACGCCATGACTTTCAAACTCCCTGTCCTCGGGCTGTGCAACATCAGCGTATTCAAGTTTGTAGGCCATCCCCGAACAGCCAGTCGTTCGCACGCCTAAGCGCAGGCCGATTCCGCGGCCGCGTTTGGCCAAAAATCCCGCGACGTGTTTAGCGGCGCGCTCGGTCATCGTCACGCCGGGGGATTGCGCTGCAGCTTCGCTCATGCCGCTTTCATTTCCATGGATTGGATGTGCTTCGCGCGGTAATCGTCGATAGCCGCCTTGATCGCATCCTCGGCCAGAATCGAGCAATGGATCTTGACCGGCGGCAACGCGAGCTCTTCGGCGATTTGGGTGTTACGAATCGTCCCGGCTTCGTCGAGCGTCTTGCCCTTTACCCACTCGGTGACCAAAGAGGAACTTGCGATCGCCGAACCGCAGCCGTAAGTCTTGAAACGGGCGTCCTCGATAACGCCGTCCTCGTTGACCCTGATCTGCAATTTCATCACGTCGCCGCAGGCGGGCGCACCGACCATTCCGGTGCCAACATGATCGTCACCCTTGTCGAACGAGCCGACATTGCGTGGATTTTCGTAGTGATCGATTACCTTGGTGCTGTATGCCATTGCAACTCCCTGCTCTCGCTTGCCTTTACATCAAAAAACGTCTGGCTCCGCCAGTGATTTTTACTAACCAATCGCACGAAAGTAGATTTTCACTTTCGTGCGCGCTCTAGTGTGCCGCCCACTGCACGGTGCTCAAATCAATTCCGTCCTTATACATCTCCCAAAGCGGAGACATTTCGCGTAACCGCCCTACCTGCCTCGTTACCAGATCAATCGTAAAGTCGATTTCTTCCGGTGTCGTGAAGCGGCCGACCGTGAACCGGATCGAGCTATGCGCCAGTTCGTCACTCCGACCCAGCGCGCGCAAAACATAGGAGGGTTCCAGACTGGCCGATGTACAAGCCGAGCCGGATGAAACGGCGACATCCTTCATCGCCATGATCATGCTCTCGCCTTCGACGAAGTTGAAGCTCGCGTTTAGATTGTGCGGGACGCGACGCTCCCAGTCCCCATTCAGGAATACCTGCTCCGTTTGCGAGATTCCGGCCCACAGGCGATCGCGCAGCATGCGAATACGTTCGTTTTCTGTCGCCATTTCCTCGCGCGCCAAACGGAATGCCTCGCCCATGCCGGCAATCTGATGCGTCGGCAACGTGCCCGAACGCAAACCGCGCTCGTGCCCGCCGCCGTGCATCTGCGCCTCCAGACGCACGCGCGGTTTACGTCTGACAAAAAGTGCACCAACGCCCTTAGGCCCGTAGGTCTTGTGCGCCGAGAAGGACATCAGGTCAACCTTCGAAGGCGCCAGATCGATCACGATCTTCCCACTGGCCTGCGCCGCGTCGACATGAAAAATAATGCCGCGCGACCGCGTCATTTCGGCGATCGCGTCAATGTCCTGAATCACGCCGATCTCGTTGTTAACGGCCATCACCGAAACGAGGATGGTGTCCGGCCGCAACGCGCTTGCGAGCTTGGCGAGATCCAGCAATCCGTTTTCCTCGACGTCGAGATACGAGACCTCGAAGCCGTCGCGCTCGAGCTCGCGCATTGTGTCGAGCGTCGCCTTGTGCTCGGTCTTGACGGTTACAAGGTGTTTGCCCTTGTCTTTATAAAAGTGCGCAGCGCCTTTTAACGCCAGGTTGATCGACTCGGTCGCGCCAGACGTCCAGATCAACTCGCGTGGGTCGCAATTCACCAACGCAGCCACCTGATTGCGCGCCTCATCGACCGCTTTCTCGGCCGCCCAACCAAACGCATGGCTGCGCGATGCCGGGTTGCCGAAGTTATCGCGCAACCATGGAATCATCGCGTCGACCACCCGCGGGTCAACCGGAGTTGTCGCGGAATAATCGAGGTAAATTGGAAGCTGCATCGTCATCGCTGCGCTCGCTCGGTAGCGGAAAGCTTTGCGGCCCGCAGCAGCAAACGACTGTCGTGCAGTACCGCAACGGTCGGACCTCGCCCCTTTTGCTTTTGCTGCTGCACCAGGTCGGCGAGCGTCACCGAATTCAGGTAGTCGAACATGCGGGCATTCAAGCTCGCCCACAGGTCGTGTGTCATGCACCGCTGATCATCGTGGCAATTTTCCTTGCCACCGCATTGCGTCGCATCGAGCGCTTCGTCGACTGCAAAAATAATGTCGGACACCGTCGTTTTGTCCATCGGACGGTTTAGCTGATAGCCGCCGCCTGGACCGCGCGTACTGGACACGAGCCGGCGGCGCCGTAACTTGCCGAACAGCTGTTCAAGATAGGACTGCGAAATCCGCTGACGGTCGCTGATACCCGCCAGCGTCACTGGACCCTCATGCTGCCGCATCGCCACATCAATCATTGCGGTGACGGCAAAGCGACCTTTGGTGGTAAGTCTCATGCAGATTTCGACCGATGCCCGCGCAAATAATTCCCGATTAATTTGGTCGGAATTGTACGAGCCCTGACGTCCCGGGTCAATGGGCAGCTAGCGCTTGCGCAAGGTCGCGTTTCAGATCCTCGACCGACTCGAGTCCGACCGCAATCCTGATCAATGCATCAGTGATCCCGGCGCGCGACCGGTCGGCGTGCGACAGGCGGCCATGCGTGGTTGTCGCCGGGTGCGTGATCGTTGATCGGGTATCGCCCAGGTTGGCTGTGATCGACATCGTACGAACCGAATCGATAATCTTCCAGGCGCGCGATCGTTGCGATGACGGGTCGGCTTTAACCTCAAACGCGACAACCGCGCCCCCGTGTGATTGTTGCGAGCGCGCAAGCGCGGCTTGCGGGTGCGATTCCAGGCCCGGAAAGTAAACGCGAGCCACTTCGGGACGTTGCTCGAGCCATTTCGCCAGCACTTGCGCTGAGGTGCCTTGCGCGCGCATCCGTATCTCAAGAGTTTCGAGGCCTTTGAGCAGCACCCACGCGTTGAATGCCGAAAGACTTGGGCCGCTACTGCGCAGCACCGGCAGCAGTTGTTCTCGAATGAATGCCTTGGTACCTAGAACTGCGCCGCCGAGAACGCGCCCCTGGCCGTCCAGATACTTGGTCGCAGAGTGAATCACAACATCGACGCCGAACTCGAACGGACGTTGAAGCGCCGGCGTACAAAAACAATTGTCAACCACTGACAGCGCGCCGATCTCGCGGCCAAAATTGCCGAACGCGCGGAGGTCGACAATTTCCATCAGCGGGTTTGACGGAGTTTCACAATAAAGCAACCGCGTGCGCGGGGTTGACGCCGCGCGCCAGGCATTCGCGTCGGTCGCGTCGACGTAACTGACCGCAATGTCGAAACGCGACAGCAGATTGCTGAAGAGTTGAATCGTCGCGCCAAACACATTGGCTGCGCAAACTACGTGATCGCCAGCGCGCAGGGTAGCCAGGCAAGTGGCCATGATGGCCGCCATGCCGGAGGCGGTTGCCAGACAATCCTCCGCGCCCTCGAGCGACGCAAGCCGCTGCTCGAACATGGTTACCGTCGGATTAGTGAACCGCGAGTAAACGTTGCCTGGCTCGGCGCCCGAAAAGCGCGCGGCGGCCTGAGCGCAACTGTCGAACACGAAGCTTGACGTCAGAAATAGCGCCTCGCTATGTTCATTGAATTGGCTTCGCTCGGTGCCCGCGCGCACCGCACGCGTTGCAAAGTCAAATGACTGTGTGATCGGCTCGGACATAAAAAACCCGCCTCACTGTTAAATGCAGCTTGGCGGGTGCGTCATCGTTCCGCGTCACCATCGCTTTAGCCGTATTTGTTAAGCGCCCGCAAGCTGATTCAAATCGGCGCGATAGTGAATATTACTCGAAGTGGCTGAAAAAAATCGTGGCTAGTCCGCTTGTGCAAGATTGAGGTTGAGTTGCGAATACGGGTCGCTTTCGGCGATTGCAGCCAGCTCACGCGCGGCTTCGAGCCGGTCAAGATAATCCGGCGTGATATCACCCGTAACGTACGCCCCGTCAAAACAGCTGGCCTCAAAATTCTTCAAATGGGGCCCAAGCTCCAACACCGAGCGTTTCATCGCATCGATGTCCTGATACACAAGCCCGTCGGCCTCAATTAGCCGCTGAATTTCCTCGTCGGATCGCCCGTGCGCAATCAGCTCCTGACGCGTCGGCATGTCTATTCCATAGACATTCGGATAACGCACCGGCGGCGCCGCCGATGCGAAGATCACCTTGTTGGCGCCCGCTTCGCGCGCCATATTGACGATCTCGCGCGAGGTCGTGCCGCGGACGATCGAATCGTCGACCAGCAGAACATTCTTCCCTTTGAACTCGGTGGGCAGCGCGCTCAGCTTCTGGCGCACGCTCCGCTTGCGCACTGCCTGGCCCGGCATGATGAAGGTGCGGCCGACATAACGATTTTTGAAAAACCCCTCGCGGAACTCCAGCCCAAGCTTGGCCGACAACTGCATGGCAGCAGGCCGCGACGTCTCCGGAATGGGCATCACGACATCGATGGCGCCCGTCGGCAACTGGCTGCGAATTTTGTCCGCCAGATATTCACCCATCTTCAAGCGCGAGCCGTAAATGCTTACGCCATTCATCACAGAATCCGGGCGCGCGAAATAAACGTATTCGAAAATGCAGGGATTCAGCGTCGGATTGTCGGCGCACTGTTGCGAATAAAAATTGCCGTCGATGTCGATGAAGACGGCTTCGCCAGGCGCTACGTCGCGCACGAACTTGAAACCCAGCCCTTCGAGCGCGACCGATTCGCTCGCGACCATGTATTCGGTTCCTGCGTCAGTTTCGTTGACGCCATACACCAGCGGGCGAATACCGTAGGGGTCTCTGAACGCCAGGATCCCATGGTCTGCGATATGCGCAACACATGCATACGCACCGCGCACGCGTTTCTGCAACCCTGCGACCGCTCGGAAGATCGTCGCCGGGTCGAGCGTGTAGCTCGACGTTCCTTCCTGCAGTTCATGGGCGAGCACGTTCAGCAGAATCTCTGAATCCGAATTCGTGTTGATATGACGCCGGTCGATGCGAAACATCTCGCTCTTGAGCTGCACCGCATTCGTCAGATTTCCGTTATGCCCAAGCGTGATGCCGAACGGCGCGTTGACGTAAAACGGCTGCGCCTCCTCGATACTGAATGCCGAGCCTGCAGTCGGATACCTGACGTGAGCGATGCCGACGTTGCCGGTCAGGTTGCGCATGTTTCGAGTACGAAAAATTTCTCGCACCATGCCTTGGCCTTTCCACATCGAAAAGGTATTGCCCGATCCAGTGGCAATACCGGCGGCGTCCTGGCCACGGTGCTGCAGCAGTTGCAGCGAGTCGTACAACAACTGATTTACCGGACCCGTGGCCACCACTCCGACAATGCCGCACATCGACTATCTACCTTCCTCGCCCAGTATTCCGGCGAATGTCAAAGAGTGATCAGGTTGGCACTAATGCCTTGCGCCTTTAATCGCGCGCGAACTCCATCGGCTTCGTCGCGCGAAGCGTATGGACCGAGGCGCACTCGAAAACGCGCGCCCTGAGTCGTATCCACTTTCTCCATATATGGGGCAAGGCCGCTCTTTTTCAGCCTCTCGACGAGGTCACGAGCTGCAGACTCGCTCGCGGGAGCCGCAGCCTGCAGTGCAAAGCGCTCAGCCTTAATTGCCACGACCGGTTTCGCACTTGCCTTGCCTTCCAGCAGCGCGCGCGCGCGCTGCTGCTCGTCCATTTTTTTGTTATCAACGGCCGGCTTCGTCTCCAGCGTTTTGCTGACATCGGTCGCTCGCGAAGCGTCGCCGGTTGCAACTGGATCGGCCTTGGATGAATCGCCAACCTTCTCAGGCGCAGCACCGAAATCGCCGGGAGGGGCGACCGGCACATTGTCAGGCGCCGGAACTGGCGGCAAGGAAAGCCGTGGCGTGAACGGTGATCTCTCGCTTGGAATATCGATCGCAATGTTGTCAGCCACCGGTGTGGGCTCGGGGTCAAGCGTCATCGGGACGACGACTGCAACGATGAGCAAAAGCGCCGCGGCGCCAATAAGCCGTCGCCGTGCGCGGGCGCGCACATTGTCGGCGTCGCTGCGGCCACGATCTTCATCAGCGTTCACTGAGGACGCAGCGCGCTTGGTTGAGCGTGACTGCGTCGCTGACGGTGACACGTCTTTGCTGCGCCAGAAGGCCACGGGCATCAAAACTCCATGCAGAACCTGGCGCGATGCGCTGGGCGGCGAAGCGACGGTTCAGCTGATTGCGCGCAACACTTCAGCCACTGAAAGAAATGAACCGAACGCCAAAATTCTATCATCCGGCTCAGCGCTCTTAAGCGCTGCATCGTAGGCCGTTGCGAAGCTTGCATGCTCGTGCACCGTGCTGTGTGGAGCAATTGCTCGAATCCGCCCCGCAAGGTCAGCCCCCGAGGTGCCACGCACGCCGCCAGTGGACGCAACATGCCAGTGATCAATCTTGTCCTTCACTTTCTCGATCACGCTGTCGATGTCCTTGTCACGCAACATGCCGAACACGGCATGCGTCGCTGGGAAGAAACCCATCATGTCCAGGTTTTGCGCCAGGACAGCTGCTGCATGAGGATTGTGCGCAACATCAAGCACCACCGCCGGTCGCCCCGGTAAGACCTGAAAGCGCGCCGGCAGTTGCACGGTCAGCAAGCCCTGCCGCACTGATTGTTGGGGCACCGGCAATTTTCCCGACAGCGCTTCGAGCGCCGCCAAGGCTCCGGATGCGTTCAACAGTTGATTGGCCCCGCGCAGCGCCGGATACGGCAAACTTGAGCGCCGCATCCTGCGGCCCGCATAGCTCCATTGCTGGCGATCCCCCTGATAGTTGAAATCGCGTCCAAATTGCCAAAGATCGGC
>JACCYC010000257.1 GCA_013696665.1 Burkholderiaceae bacterium
GAGTTCGAAGCTAACCGCACCCAGCGACGTGCCTGGCTGCGCCATCGCGCTCTGACATCGCGCGTGGCGTCGCTTGCCTTCGATCATGAACACTACGACCTCTACCTTCGTTACCAATCAACGCGGCATGCAGGCGGGGGAATGGATAACGACAGCCGCGAGCAGTATTCGCAATTTCTGTTGCAGAGCAAAGTCAATACGCGCCTCGTAGAGTTTCGCGATCCCGTGCCGCCCGGTGTTGACGGCGTGGGCACACTGCGCATGATCTCGATCATCGATGTTTTGAACGATGGCCTGTCATCCGTTTACACGTTCTTCGATCCTGATGAAGTGGCAACAAGCTATGGCACCTACAACATCCTCTGGCAGATCGAGCAGTGCAAGGCGCTTTCGCTGAACTACCTTTACCTTGGCTACTGGATATCGGACAGCCCGAAGATGGCCTACAAGGCGACGTTTCGCCCGGTTGAATTGTTAAGGAGCGGCCGCTGGGAGCGCCAAAGCGGAGCCGCTGGCCCTTAGTGCTTTATCGACTTGCGCGCCTGCTTCTTTTCTCGGTTGACGCGGAGTCCGCGCACGATCTTGCGCTAGCAGGTCTACAGCGCGCGCAACCTGTCGGCAGATTCTTTACAAAGCCGATCGGCTCGCTACCGGTACGGATCATGGGGCTCAGCTTTGGCAATCCGGTCGGACTCGCTGCGGGCCTTGACAAAACTGGGGCGCATATCGATTCACTTGGCAGTCTCGGTTTTGGATTCATCGAAGCGGGAACCGTCACTCCCAGACCGCAGCCGGGCAACCCGAAACCACGCATGTTCCGACTCATCGGCGCGCGCGCGATCATTAACCGGATGGGCTTTAACAGTCCTGGCCTCGCGCCTTTCATCGACAACGTGCGCAGACAAAAATCGTTTCGCGCTTCCGGCGGCGTTCTTGGATTAAACATTGGTAAGAATGCGCATACGCCTATCGAGCACGCGCTGGAAGACTATCGCGCGTGCTTGCGCGACGTTTACTGCGAAGCCGACTATGTGGCTGTGAACGTGTCTTCGCCAAACACGAAGGATCTCCGCTCGCTGCAAAGCGCGGGGCAGCTGGCTGCATTGCTGACGGGCTTGACCGACGAGCGCAAACGATTGGAGGACCAGCATGACAAACGCGTTCCGCTTGCAGTCAAGATTGCACCGGACGTCAGCGACGATTCAATTCCCGAAATTGCAGACGCCTTGGTTGCACACGGCATCGATGCGGTGATTGCAACCAACACGACGGTGATGCGCAATATTCCGAAGACGCACAAGCATGCGGGCGAAGCCGGTGGGCTGTCGGGCGCGCCGCTGGCCGCACGCGCGACGCAAGTCGTGCATTTGCTGTCGCGACATCTTCAGGGCGCCGTCCCAATCATCGGTGTTGGCGGCATCATGCATGGCACTGACGCGGTCGAAAAAATGCAGGCAGGCGCTTCACTGGTGCAGCTCTACACGGGTCTCGTTTATGCAGGTCCGGGCCTGGTCGCGGATTGCGTCAACGCGATCCGCCAAAACGGATGCGCTGTTTCTTCGCCGCCTGGCCTGACGTAGCAACGCGTGCAGCACTAGCTGCGCTAAGTGCTGGCGTCGCGCGCAGCGTCGCTCACCGTCGCGTCACACGGCCGGGCGATTTGCATCTGACACTCGTGTTCATCGGCGAACTGGCTGACGCCGACGCAATCAAGCTCGCGCGCGCGGCTAACGCGACGCGCTTTGTTCCATTTGATTGGAAACTCAACATGCTTGGATTCTTCGAGCCGGCCAATGTGGTGTGGGCAGGCGGTGAAGCAGTGGCGCCACTCCTTGATCTCGCGGATCAATTGCGCACCACTCTGGACGAAATGAGCGTCAGCTACGACGCGCGTCCGCTGGTGCCACACGTCACACTGTTGCGCGGAGTCAATCAATTCGCCGCACAACGTATTGACTCGCTTACCTGGCGCGTTGATTCGGTGGCCCTCTATGGATCTGATGGCAGCGGCCTGCAATCGCGCTACACACGCGTGTCGTATTGAGAGCCACTCTCGTCGAACCATATACGAGCGGCCGCCAACTCGTAGAGGCAATCGCCCGCTTTCAGCCACACGAAGATCGCTGCATTTTCGTATCGTGATATAAAACATAAAATGTCGCGCCGCACAACGCCACCCGTTCCGCCTCGGCCGCAGATACCTCAAGCCAGCGTTGCGCCGCGTGAGCCCACTGCGATCCAGGTTCTCGAACGCATGATGTCGTTACTCGACGCGCTATCTGCGCACTCCGACCCCGTCAGTCTGAAAGAGCTGGCGCGCACAACGCGGCTGCACCCGTCAACCGCGCATCGAATCCTGAATGACCTCGTGGTGGGACGTTACGTCGACCGCGCGGAAACACCTGGCGCATATCGACTCGGGATGCGTCTGCTTGAGCTTGGCAATCTGGTTAAAGCACGATTGTCTGTGCGCGATGCGGCCCTTGAGCCGATGCGCGAACTGCACAAGCGGACCGGTCAAACCGTCAATCTCTCGGTGAGGCAAGGAGATGAGATTGTCTACGTGGACCGCTCGTACAGCGAGCGCTCCGGGATGCAGGTCGTGCGTGCGATCGGCGGCCGAGCGCCACTGCACCTAACTTCAAGTGGAAAACTGTTTCTAGCTTTGGACGAGCCGCGGTTAATTCGCGCCTATGCCACGCGCACCGGCCTAGCCGGTCATACGCGCAACAGCCTCACCGACATCAACAAGCTCGAGCGCGAGCTGTCGCTCGTGCGCACGCATGGCTATGCACGCGACAATGAGGAACTGGAAGTCGGAGTGCGCTGCATTGCAGCGGGCATACGCGATGATTCAGGGCGGCTGGTCGCCGGACTTTCGGTGTCCGCGCCTGCAGAGCGAATGCAGGACGATTGGCTTGCAAAATTGCTGCAAACGGCAGGAACGATTTCGGCGGATCTCGGGTTCACTTCAGACGACGGCGCGCCTCGCTGAGTCGCCAACTACAACGAGCGTCGGGCGGGTTCTGCTGGCGCGGGTACAGATTGCTTGGACACGCCGCTTGCTTGCAGAAACTCGCGAATCCGCTGCGCATCGCCGAGCCGCGAATATTTCCCAACCGAATCCAGAAAAACCATAACGACCCGTTTGCCTTCGATGACGGCCTGCATCACCAGGCAGCGCCCTGCAGCCGAGATGTAGCCGGTCTTTTGCAGACCGATGTCCCAGTCCGGGTTGTCAGTCAGGCGATTGGTGTTGCGGTAACTGACGGTGCGGCGCCCCACTGGCAGCTCGAGTTCGCCGCTGACCGAGTATTCGCGGATCACAGGGTGCTCGTAAGCTGCCTTGACGAGCCGGACCAGATCACTCGCGCTCGATCGGTTGGCGTGAGAGAGCCCCGTGGGATCTTCAAAGTGAGAGTCGTCCATGCCAAGCAGACGCGCCCTGGCATTCATTGCTTCGACAAAGCGCGACAAGCCACCGGGATAGGTGCGTCCGAGAAGCTGCGCCGCCCGATTTTCCGAAGACATCAGCGCCAGATGCAACGCCGTGCCGCGGGTCATCTCAAATCCCGGCCGAAGGTTGGAACGGATACCTGCCCGCACCAATTCGTCCTGCGAGACTTGCAATTCTTCATCCAACGGAAGTCCGGCATCAACTGTAACCAGTGCCGTCATCAACTTGGTGATCGATGCAATCGGCAGTACCGCGTGCTCGTTCTTCTTGAACAACACTTCATTGGTGTCCTGGTCCACGACCAGAGCCACTGATGAGGCCAGATCGAGTCGGTCGTCTCCGCGGTGAAGCCCTGCCAGGTGCCCCTCAGACGGCGCAAAGATCCGAGCGATCAAGGGCTTCTTGCGATTCGCCTTGATTGTGGTGCGGCCAGCGGGAATCGTCCCCCGCACGCGATTTGTCGCCTTCGCCTTGGTAATGGTCCGCGATGCTTGCGCATTTGCGCCTGGCTTGGTGCTGGCTACTGAATCTACCGGCACGCAAGCGATCGCCGCCAGGATACAACTGCCAATCAATGTGGAAACGATTAAACGCACCGTGACTCCGTTATCAACAGCAAGCACGAAACACTTGCAAATCCGCGATACCTAAGCAGACCACAGTTAAATGTGGCCCGATGCAGATTCAATCGGCGTAAACGCCGGCTTTCTTGATGACAGACCCCCATTTTTCGGTCTCACTTTTCAGATGAGACGCCAATGCGGCAGGGGTGATTTGTTCAACCGGATACACAGTGGCGCCCAGCTCGGACATGCGCCTGCGAAAGTCGGCGTCTTTGGATGCTTCCTGAATGGCGCCGACCAGTTTGTCCACAGCAGCCTTGGGGGTGCCTTTGGGGGCATACACGGCATGCCAGATACCGACCTCAAAGCCTTTGAGCCCGCCTTCTTGCATCGTGGGTAAATCGGGCAACGTTGGCACCCGCATGGCACTGGTCACCGCGTACGCCTTAACTGCGTTGGCCTTTATCTGCCCGGTGGTGTTGGTGGTCTGATCGCACATGAAATCGACCTGCTTGCCCAACAGCGCGTTCATGGCGTCGGCGGTTCCTTTAAATGGAACCGTGGTGACATTCGCTTCAATAGCACTCTGGAACATCAGTCCGCAGAGATGCGAGGCTGCGCCAAGGCCGGCATTTGCAAGGTTCAACTTCTCCTTGTTGGCTTTGACATAACTGACGAACTCGCGAAAATCTTTGGCCGGAAAGTCCGATCGCGCGATCATCGTCATCGGAACATCAACGATAAGCCCGATCATTTCAAAATCGGTTTGCGGGTTGTACGCAAGCTTCCGGTACAGGCCGGGGGCGGTTGACATGCCGATGTGATGCAACAAAATGGTATAGCCGTCGGGCGCCGCGTTTTTGACACGCGTGGCGCCGACCGTACCGCCGGCGCCCCCGACGTTTTCAACAACGACTGTTTGCCCAAGTGGTTTGGACATCGCCTGGCCCAGCGAGCGCGCAACGGTATCGGTCGGCCCCCCCGCGGTAAACGGCACCACGACTGTCACCGGCTTGGCGGGATACCCCTGGGCGGCGGCAAGGGTTGCGGCCAGCGCAATCCCAGTAGCGGCTAGCAGCCGAAGTCCTTTGATCATTTCGTCTCCTGTGTTCGCAATCGGTTCGATCTGGTACCGGTTCTCAGATGACCGGCTGGTAATAAGCGCAATGATTCTAACTGCGGAAAGGCAAGATTGCCGCAACTATTACGTCACTGGCATCCGGATTAACGCTTGTTCGTCCGCAACTTAGAGCGCGTATTTCACGCAAGTTCAAACGATCGTCAAGCGCAGACGGTTTATGAGGTAATCGCTGCAGCGATCGCCTTGCCCAGATCGGTCGTGGATGCGGTGCCACCAATGTCCCGTGTCAGCGGTGCGTGCTTCGGACCCGCTGCCAATGTCGACTCAATTGCCTTCAACATCGCACGGCCAGCTTCTTCGTGACCGAGCCAGTCGAGCATCATCGATGCACTCCAAATCTGGCCGATCGGGTTCGATATACCCTGCCCGGCAATGTCCGGCGCCGAGCCATGGACAGGCTCGAAAAGCGACGGCGCCGACCGGTCGGGATTCAGGTTCGCGGAAGGGGCAATTCCGATCGTCCCGGTACACGCCGGGCCTAGGTCCGACAGGATGTCGCCGAATAAATTGGACGCAACCACAACGTCAAACCAGTCCGGATTCCGTACAAAATGCGCAGTCAGAATGTCGATATGAAACTTGTCGACCCTTACTCCTGGATGCTGTCTGGACATCACCTCGACGCGTTCGTCCCAGAACGGCATCGTGATTGAAATACCGTTGCTTTTAGTGGCGGAAGTCAGGTGCTTTTTTGGGCGCTTGCTCGCCAGTTCGAAACCGAAACGCAAAACGCGATCGACACCGTGCCGGGTCATCACCGTTTCCTGAATGACCACCTCACGCTCGGTTCCTTCGAATATACGGCCACCAATTGACGAATACTCGCCTTCGGTGTTTTCGCGCACCACCACGAAATCGATCGCCTCAGGCGCCCACGGAACTCCATCGCGGTCGACCAGCGGCGAACGAATCCCTGGCATCAGCTTGCACGGCCGAAGATTGACGTACTGATCGAACTCACGTCTGAACTTGAGCAGAGAACCCCACAAGGAAACGTGATCAGGCACCGTCGCGGGCCAGCCGCATGCCCCGAAGAAAATCGCGTCGGCGCCCTGCAGCCTCGATTTCCAGTCGGCCGGCATCATCGTGCCGTGCTTGGCGTAATAGGCACAGCTGGCAAAGTCATGGTGCTCGAACGCCAGGTCGATCGAATACTTGCGTGCCGCTGCATCGAGCGCGCGCAAACCTTCGGGTACCGTTTCCTGCCCGATGCCGTCGCCTGCAATAATTGCAATCCGTTGAGTCATTATTTCTCCAGAAAGCGAGCGAAGTGCGACACGGGCGCGCGCTCGGTCTCCAATGTGTTCTCTATCTTCGACAAATCGGCATAGCCAAGCGCCATGCCGCAAACGACCATTTCACTCTCAGCCAGATTGAGTTCTCGCGCAATCACGCGGTGAAACTGCATGAACGCTGCCTGCGGACACGTGTCCAGGCCGCGGGCGCGCGCAGCAATCATTACGGTCTGCAAGAACATGCCGAAGTCGAGCCAACTGCCCTGTTCGAGAATGCGCTCGATCGTAAACACAAGCCCTACGGGTGCGTCGAAAAATAGGTAGTTTCGGCCGTGCTGTGCATGCATCTTTTCCTTGTCGTCCCGCCCGATGCCGAGCAGCCCGTAAAGGTCCCAACCAATCTTTCGCCGCCTTCCCAGGTAGGGCTCGACCCATCGAGTGGGGTAGTACGCGTATTCCTCTGTGTGCTGGCGGCGCTCGTCTGGGTCGTTGTAGACCTTCAGGATCGTCTCGCTAAGTCGATGTTTGGCAGCACCGGTCAGCACTGTTACACGCCATGGCTGCGTGTTGGTTCCCGATGGCGCGCGCGCCGCCACCTGAAGGATTTCTTCAATCGTGGGACGTTCGACCGGATCTGAAAGGAATGCTCTGATCGACTGCCTCGTAGCGATCGCTCGATCGACGACCTGGGGACTGCCGCCTAGACGCCGATCAAGCGGACCCGAAGAAGCCGCCGCACCTCGAGCAGCGGTCACGTCGAGATTGCCTGGAGTACGGTGCGCAGCGCAGCGGGCAGCGGCGCCGGCTTGCTGCTCTGCCGATCGACGTAGACGTGAACGAGGTGGCCGTCAGCACTCGCGCCATCTGAGCCTTCGGCAAAGATGCCGATCTCGTAGCGCACGCTCGATGTACCAAGACGCTGCACACGCAAGCCCGCCTCTACAGTTTGTGGAAAGGCCAATGGTGCGTGGTAACGGCACTGCGTTTCCACTACAAAGCCGATGACAGCGCCATGCCGCACATCGAGCACGTTCGATTCAATCAGGTAAGCGTTCACAACGGTATCGAACCAGCCCAGATAAACGATGTTGTTAACGTGTCCATACGCATCGTTGTCAATCCAGCGCGTCGTAATGCGCTGAAAGTGCCGATAGTCACTGCGCCGATAGGGCTTCTCGCGCTCGTGCTCGACCGGAGCAGTAGCCAAGCTCATGCTTTCCCTGCCCTTAAGACCAACGCTACACCAACCATCGTCACGAACACGCCGCCCCATGCCAGCGGGCCCAGGAACTCACCGAACATCAGCCATGCCAGCACCGCGGTAGCCGGCGGGGTCAAATACATCAGGCTCGCGACATCAGTCGCCCGACCGCGGCGAATCATAACCAGCAGCAGCGTAATCGCGACCAGCGACAGCGCAATGATCGACCACCCGAGCGCCAGCCAGAATTCAAACGTGTAGTCGACCACGCCTGATTCGGTTACCCAGGCGATGGGCAGCAGTACGACGAATGCAGCCGCAAACTGAATCACGCTGCCAGTGCGGAGGTCAACTTCGCCCACAAAGCGCTTCTGATAAAGCGTACCGGCGGTGATGCCGACCAGCGCCAGAACATTTACTGCCAAGGCGGCGGTGCCAACGTTGGCCATCGTCAGACGGTCCGATAGAACCAACACGATCCCGATAAAGCCAATCAGCAGGCCGCTCCACTGTAAGCGCGACGCGCGCTCGTTCACGGTGAACGCAAAGAGTGCCGTCAGCAGTGGCTGCGCCCCGACCAGCAATGCGGACACTCCTGCGGGCATTCCCATTGCAATGGCCACCCATACTCCTCCCAGATAGCTCGCTTGCAGCAGGACCCCAACAATCGCGACGTCGCGCCACGCGCGCGCACTACGCGGCCAAGGGGCGCCGCTCAGGGCAATGATCGGAGCAAGAATCAGGATCACGCCCGCGAACCGGTACAACAGGAATGTAAGAGGCGGGGCGTGAGGGCTCGCGTACTTCGCGACGATGAAGCCCGTGCTCCAGAGCAGCACGAAGCCGAGCGGTGCTGCCGAAAACCCGTTCAAGCGACCATGACGCATCAGACTCATTTCGTCCTATCGCAAGCTGATGAGAAAGCGTCCAGCGCGCCAAATTAGTGCGGTGCACCAAATACGCTTGACTTCGCCCCGCCAGCCCCTAAAATTCGCTTTGTGCAATGCAGCATGCCTGTAGATGCCAGTAACGAGCCCTGCCAAGGGACAACTTTTAAACCACCACGAGGAGTGCCCAATGTTTGCAACGCCAGCTCAATTTACGGAAATTCAAAAAGGCCAGATGGACGCCGCGATCGCTTTGAGCCAGACCTGGTTCGACACGGCTGAACGTTTCATGGAACTCAACCTTGCTGCCGCCAAAGCCACGCTTGAAGAGTCGGTTGAGCGCACGCAAGCGATGTTATCGGTAAGAGATGTGCAAGAGTTGCTCGCGCTGTCGGGTGGCCTTACGCAACCCACCCTCGAAAAGGCCGTCAGCTATTCGCGTAATGCGTACAGCATTGCGAACGGTGCCGGTAGCGAGGTTTCGCGAATCGTTGATGCGCAAATCGCCGAGAACAATAAACAAGTCGCGCAGCTCATCGACTTTGCCGCCAAGAATGCCCCCGCCGGATCCGAGTCGTCTGTAACGATGCTCAAGAGCGCCGTTGCCGCAGCCAACACCGCGTATGACACGTTTTCACGCGCAACCCGTCAGGCAGTGGAAATGGCGGAATCGAATGTGTCGAGCGCGACATCGGTAACGATGAAAGCCGCGTCGGCCGCAAACGACGCTGCAAAGTCGTCCACGAAACGCAAGACCGCCTAAAGACTGGCGTTCCAGAGGAACACGTTCAATCGCGATAGAAGTTGGTCAGAATATGCCTACTTCGAGCTTTTAACGCCGCTAACCAAGCGTACAAAGACGCTGTAACGGTTGTCTCCTTGGCACCATAGTCGGGCTAACGCCCAGCGCCTTTGGTCTCCTCCTGAGGTGGTGCTTTCAAAGCCCGATCACTGATCGGGCTTTTTTTATGTCGTTTTACCCATCGACCGTAAACTTACGGGCCTTGCCCTTGCGAATCGCTTCGCGCATCGCATTGACCAGCGCATCCGGCGGACATGGCTTCGCAAGCACGGTAAATCGACGGGCGACCGCCTCTTGCAATTGATTCGTGTAGCCCGTCGTCAAGACCACCTGAATCTCTGGATAACGACTGCGCAGATACTCTGCCAGCGCAAGTCCATCGAGTTCGCCCGGCATTGCCATGTCACTGACAACGATATCGAATTTGCCCGGGCTCGCGTCTACCAACGCTCGCGCTGCATCTCCCGTTGCGGCCCACTGCACCGTGCAACCGACAGACTGCAGCAGCGGCTCGGTGGCGATCGCCACTTCCTCGTTGTCTTCGACCAACAGAATATTCCAGTTGAGCTGTTCGTCCGGCACCTCCAGCTGCGAGGCGGCGGCGACCGGCCCAGCCTTTGCAGCAGGCAAATACAGGTTTACTCGAGTGCCCTCGCCTAGCGCAGTGTCAATTCGCAGCTTGCCTCCCGCCTGTACGCAGAAGCCGTAGACCTGACTTAAACCGAGGCCGGTTCCATGACCTGCCGGCTTGGTTGTAAAGAAAGGCTCAAACACGCGCTCGCTCAACTCCGGGTTCATCCCAGTCCCTGTATCCGCCACGGTCAGCACCGCGAATTCACCCGGAATATCGATCTCGGCGGTCTCTGCGTTTCTCGCGCTCAACATCAGTTTGCCGCCGTCAGGCATCGCGTCCTTTGCGTTGACTGCGAGATTAATAATGGCTAGCTCCAGCTCGGCTGGATCAATCAGTACCGGTTTTGTTTCCGGGTCGATGTTGATCTCCGCTTCGATACGAGGACCCAGCGTAGGAGCGATCAGCGCCAGCAGCGCCGGCAAACGCTCCTGAACCGAAATAATCTCAGCCTGCAACGGCTGCCGGCGCGCAAAGGCAAGCAGCTGTCGCGTCAATCGCTCCCCGGCAGACACGGCGCGTCCAATGGCAGCCAGCTGCTTGTTGTCGACGAGTTTCGAATCGAGCCGCCGCATCAAGTGCACGTTGTTGCTGACAATCGTGAGCAGATTGTTAAAGTCGTGCGCGACACCACCCGTTAGTCTTCCCAGCGCCTCGAGCTTCTGCACGTGATGCAATGCATTTTCAACCCGAGCCCTCTGCTCGATTTCGCGTTGCAACTCCAGCTGAGCGGTCAGTTCGCGGCGCGTGCGCCGCAGCGCGATCCACACGACATACATCAGCGCCATCGAAATAGGAAACATCAGCGCGGCAAGAAGCGCCGCACGCCGCTGCCAGCCAGCCACGATCGCTTCACGGTCAATGCCGGCGAGCACGTAAAGTGGGTAGCCATTGACGCGCCGGAAAACGCTGAGCCGTTCCTTGTCGTCAATTGCAAGTTTGCCGTCAAGCACACCCTGCGCCTCGCCGGCGGACATTGCCAGCGACAGCGCGCTACCAGTTTCCAGCTGGGTTGTGTTGCCAGTCGCTGCGGGCCAGCGCGCAATGAGAGTGCCGTCATTGCGCAGCATCATCACGGTCAAACCCGGTTCATCGAGCGACGTATCGCGATAGAAGTCTGCAAAGTAGGCCGGGTACAACGACACGGAGAGGACTCCGGCAAACTTTCCGTAGTGGTCCCAGCGGTGGGAAACATCAAAGAACGATTCGCCTGTGGTGCGTGAAACCAGAGGCGCGCTGACATAGATGCCTCCCTGATCCGCCTGGTGCCAGCGGAAATACTCGCGATCCGATATATGGAGCTTAGGAGCGGGAAAAAAGCGGTTGGACGCGATTGCCGATCCGCTACTGTCGAACACCCACATCGACTGCACTTGCTTGAGGCCGGAGGCCAGCTCGACCAGCTTCTGGTTGACCTCGCGCTCGCGCTTGACAACTTCGGCGGGCGACATCGATGTCAGAAATTCCAGCCCAGCGCGCGTGATCGACTCGTTGTTTTCCAAAATTTTCGAAGCGTGTTCCTGGGCGATTCGCGCTTCACGGTCGACGCGCAGGCGCGCCTTGTCGAATGCCTCGTGGTAAAAAATCCAGCCGGCGGCCAGAAAAGCAAGCGTCGGCAAAGCGACCGCCATGAACATCGAAAGCTGTAAACCGCGGACTGTGTAGCGCGTGGAGGCAGTGTCGAGCGCGACAGCGGCAGCGCTACTGGCCTCGTCACGCCCTTGTCCGCTGAAAAAAGCAATCAAAAATGCCGCGGGTATGAACGTCGCGACACCATTCCATCCCACTTCATACGAGGCGTGCAGCGGCCACCAAGAAGCGAAAAGCCAACCCGCACATGCAATTGCCGTCAGCGCTGCCGTCGTGATGCCGTAAAAGAACGCAACGATGGCAACAGCGGGAAATGCGACAGCGAAGGGCACTTGTGTGCCGATCCAAGGCGTCAGCGCATCACGCCCCGCCATCGCAATTAAAGTGGCGATGACGACAATAAGCGCCTGGCGCAGACCGAATTGCCAGCGCCCCCGTACGGCCACGCCGATCGGGCGGCCCGGCAACTTAGATGGCCCCATTAGGCACCGACTTCGGCACCTAAAGCCAATACCTCCGAACGCAGTTCGTCAAAAGCGCACTCGGTCATCGCAATGTCTGGACCGCGCACGCCGAGCTCCACGTGACGCCGGGCGGGCTTGCCGTCAGCGCCATCGCCCACCGAGGGAAGGCAGAAAGATCGCACGCCCGGATGCGCCAGCTCCATCCGTTCCATTAGTGGAGTCAGTAGCGACTCGGCCACCTCGAACACAATCAGCGACCGCTCCACGCGTGCGTGGGAGTTGAAGTACGGCGCGTAATGCGTCTCGAGAATCCACTCGATCATCGGCCAGGCCATCACGGGAAAGCCAGGAACAAACCAATGGTGGCGAATAGAAAAACCCGGGATCCGATTAAAAGGATTCGGAATGATTTCGGCATCCGCGGGGAACTCGCCCATTTTTAGGCGCTGCAAATTCTCAGGCGTCGTCATGTCGGCGCTGCCGTGCCCCTTGTGTGCCATCTCGGCGCAGCGCTCTGAGATCAACGCAGCAGCTTGCGCGTGCAGCACGACCTCAACGCCGAGTGCCGCCGCGGCGGCCTGCCGCGTATGGTCGTCCGGCGTTGCGCCAATTCCGCCGCAGCTGATGACAATGTCCTCGCTCGCGAGCGTCCGACGATAAAGCTCTACCAGCGCATCGCGGTCATCGCCGATGTAATGCGACCACGAGATCTGTAGTCCGCGCTTGGCGAACAACTCGATAACTTTTGTCAGATGCTTGTCTTCGCGCTTGCCGGACAAGATTTCATCGCCAACGATGATCAGTCCGAAGCGGGCGGATTTCTGCGCTATCTTCATGCGGCGCCGTTGATCATGCGGCGCACTCCAAGCCGTTGTTGCGCCCAGAAACCCTGCCCATAATCGCGCGCGGCGACCTCCGGCGAACCCAGTTGGTCGCGAATACCAGTGGGTTGAACCTCGCGCGAGTAATCGGCAGTTCTAAACATCATGTCCCACAGTGGAAACAGCACGGCGAAATTGCAACCACGGTATCGCCCCTCGTGGCCGACACCGATCGCATGATGGCGTCGATGGAATATCGGACTCACGATCAGGCGCCCAAGAGGACCCAGCGACCACCGAACATTTGCATGCTGCAAGCTCTGCAGCATGCGTGTCGCGATCAGCAGGCCTACAAATTGGGCCGGCTCCACGCCGATAGAAAGTGCCAGGCAAGCCTTCAAAGCCTCGCGTACGAACTCGTCGAGCAGATGGTTACGATCGTCGGTCCACAGCGACATCTGGCGCTGCGAGTGATGCACCGCATGGAGTGCCCACCACCAGCGCCACCGATGCTGCGCGCGATGGACCCAGTAGTCGGTGAAGTCGAGCACCACCAGATAGAGCAGAAACCCGACGACTGCAATATCGGTGACGCCGGTCCACGCGTGTTCTAGCTGAAACGGTGTAATACCCAGATCGCGCAACTGCATGGTTGTGTCATCCACCACGGGCGACAACAACAAAAACAGGGCAAGCGGTATCAGTCCTAACCGGTTGAGCGCGGTGTATAAAAAATCGACGCGTGTCTGCTGACGATTCTCCCAGTGCTCGGCGGGCGCAAAGCGCTCGAGTGGGCGCAGCAGTACATAGAGCGCGAAAATCTGGATCATGCCAAGTAAAAACCATTCGGTGGCAAGGTAGCCTTCCTCCTGAAAGCGCATCGCGCCAAATGAAAAAAGCCACGGCTGCACCCCGTGTTCGAAGACCCACGCATGGGTCTGCGTAAATGCGGTTCCGATCAGATCCTGAACGCGTTCGATCATCGGATTCTGGCCGGTGCTGTCGAGGCAAGCTTGCCCAGCGGGCGTGAGGACTGATAGTCAGGATGTTGCTTCAATGTCTTGAAGCAAAACCCACGCTGCTTCAGCCCTGCTATCAGGGGATCGATCATCGGCGCGAATGGATCCTTGCGCGACCAGATCCCAAGGTGCGCCAGCAACACGTCTCCGTCGCGGACTCCAGCCAGCGCGTTCTTGAGCAGCTGCGCGTTCGGCTGCGATTCGGACGGCAGCTCATCGCCCAGAAAACCCGCGTCGGCCCAGTGCACGTGCGCGAATCCGCACTCGCGCGCTGCGGCAATTGCAGGGGCACTTACTCGCCCGCCCGGCGCGCGCCAGATCGCGTCGAGCGAGCGCCCGGTGTGCTCGTGAAATGCAATGCCCGGGCGACGTAGTTCGGTGCAGAAATCCGCAGCCGACATCTGCAGGGTGCGCCCCTGCCCCTCGCCGAATTGGGGCTGATACGTAATGAATTCGCCACGGCCACCGATACGGCCGTGCCGCCATGTGTGGCTGCCAAATGCGTGGCCCTCGGCAGCACGCGCGCGCCAGTAGGGCGCCCAGGAAGGATCCAGCGCGTGATCGCCGCGTGCTGTTTTCTCGTTAGCGAGAAAGAAGCTCGCCTTGGCGTCATGCTTGAGAAGCGTTGCGGCAATCTCCTCGGCATGGCGCATGTTGCCCGTATCAAAAGTCAGATACGCGGTCGCAGAACATGCGGTCGCTTGAGCTGCGCTGGTTACCCAAACGGCCGTTGGGATTGCCAGAGCCTGCAAAAGGGTTCGCAACAAGAAATCACTTCCAGGCAGCACTATTGCTGAAAAAGATTCCGTGCGGAGATCGACCCACTTTGACCGTGTGCACGATCTTTCGCTGCGGCACATCGACAACCGCAACTTGCTTGATCCAGCGCTGCGTCACCCACAGTTGCTTCCCATCGGCACTGACCTCCATACAGTCAGGCCCGCCGGGTACTGAGATGTCGTATTGCTTTTCAAGCGTCAACTGATCGATGACGCTGACCGAATTGTCAACGCGATTGGAAACGAACAGCAGCCTACCGTCGCCAAGCGGGCGAAAATTGTGTGCGCCTTTGCCGGTTTTTATCTTCTTGATCGATTGCTGCGCGCGCCAGTCGATGACTTCAACCGAATCACCCCCGGTAAGGCCGACCAGCAAATGTTTGTCGCCGGGGGTCATCCAGAGTCCCGCGGGCATAGCGCCGACCTTCATTTTCCACATCAGCACCTGGTCGCTGAGCCGAACTGCCGCAATTTGGTCGCTGTCTTGCAGCGATACGAACGCAATCTTGCTGTCAGCAGAAAAGGTGATGTGACTCGGCGTCTTTGCGGCGGTCAAAGATTTTGCAAGCGTCAGTTCACCACCGCGGGCGGAATAGACATCGATGCGGTTCAAACGATTGCCGGCAACGACAAACCAGTTCTTGTCGGGCGAGTAACCGATTTGATAAGGGTCAGGAATACTCGCCAGTCGGCGCAGCGGTTCGCCAGTCTTAGGGTCGAGAAACATCAAATCGTTGCCGGCGGCGTTTGCGACGATTAAAGCGCTACCGTCGGGCAGCGCCATAAGATGATGGGGCTCTTTGCCGACGTGATAGCGTCGGATCTCAGACCGTGCATCCTGATCGATCAAGCTAACCGACGCGTCGCCCGAGTTCAATACCACGACCACGCCAGCGTGGGCAGCGCTCGCCGCAAGCGCAAGAAGTAAGCCGCCTGTAACGCGACGGAACAGGCCGCTATCCCAAGTCCACTTCATGCTGGCCTTCAAGTGCTCTAATTAATGCCAAATTCTAATTGACTGCAGGCTCGGTAAATAGAAACAAAGGTTAAAACACAGCCGCATTTCGCCGGTCCAAAACGCAAGGACGGCAGGCACGAATGCAGCTTTCCAAGAGATAGCTTTAATGTTTCTGTGATTAAATCGAATGGCCTAACCGAATCGGCCGTTCTCTCGGAGGGTTGTCAAATGATATCCGGCATCAAGTCGATCACAGTAATGAGTGCTGCCGTGCTAGTGGTCGCCGGTTGTTCACAAGTCCCTGTTCGCCTAGACCCGTCGCCTACGCTGGCGGGCGACCAGAAAACGCCGGCGGCAGGCGCCGCGTTGACAGCCATTGCGGTGCAGGTCGTAACTGCTCAGTTTGGCGTCTTTGGAGCAGACCCCAGTGGACGCCGGCTGCTTTACGAAACTGACAAATTTCCTGCGATTCCCGCCGCCCCTTACGGCTGGTACATCCTCTTCAAGACCAGTAAACCTACGGTCGTCTGGCGTGAAGAGTTCGAATTGCCCGAAGCGCCCCCAACATGGGGACCGGGTGAAGCGCTGGGCATTTTCAGCATCTCGCCTGATCGCAGGACCGCTGTGACCGAGCGAATCATTCCGACGCGCCTGGGGTTCATTGGCAACGAATGGCGCTACGCGCCCGGCGATCCGATCGGTGCTCACAAGATGCGGGTGTATATCGACGGGCAACTCATTCGCGAATTCAGCTTCGCCATCGAAAAGGGTCCGGACGAGCAGCGGGGTATTCGCCGTGGGCCGAACCGGG
>JACCYC010000153.1 GCA_013696665.1 Burkholderiaceae bacterium
GCAAAGTGCGTTATCTCGGCGCCTCGAGCATGTGGGCATGGCAATTCGCAAAGATGCAGCACGTTGCGGAACGGTATGGCTGGACGCGATTCGTGTCGATGCAGAACCACTACAACCTTGCGTATCGAGAAAAAGAGCGCGAGGTGATCCCGCTATGCCTGGACCAGGGCGTGGGCTTGCTGCCGTGGAGTCCACTGGCGCGCGGCTTTCTTGCGGGTAATCGCGCCCGCGCCGCCAGCGACGAAAAAGCGGAGGGCGCAACCTCGCGCGCGCAAACCGACGATATTGCGCAGAAGTACTACTACCAGGTTGAAGACCACGCGGTGGCTGCGGCGCTCACTACGCTGGCTCAGCGTAAAGGCATCTCAAACGCAACGGCTCGCGTACGCCTGGTTGCTGCATCAGCGTGGTGTCAGTGCGCCAATCGTGGGTGCGAGCAAAACCTGGCAGGTCGAGCAGGCGGTGCACGCGGTCAAGCTATCGCTGACTACGGACGAACTGGCGGCCCTTCAAGCGACGTATCGGCAGCATCCGGTGCTTGGGCATCAGTAGACGCAAATAAAAACGGCCACGTCGTGGCCGTTTGCGTTGGAGCGCGAGCGGGCTAGCAGCCGCCTTTTTTTACCTTTTTCTTACCGTCTCTTGCGGCGTCGTTCGCCGCGGCTTTCTTTCCAGCTTCCGTTGTCTCGGCAGGCTTTTTCCCACCGTCCTTCGACGTTTCTGGCTTTTTAATGTCTTCCTTGACTGCATCCGCTTTTGGTTCCGACTTCTGCGCCTGCGCCAATGCAGGGGCCTGAGCCAACAACAACACAGACGCGGTCAGAGCGAGCAGGGATTTTTTCATTGTGCTGATGATCGTCGTAGGAAGACCCGAGGTTAGCGGCACAGGGTCGACTCTACGTAACCATTGCTTATGAGCTAGGACCTGAAGCGCTGGTTGGTGTGGTGCCCAAGGAGGGAAGCCGCTCGGCGGGGATCAGGACAGCATCCCTCCTGGGGTCCACGCTCAGACTTTCGGCCGATGCAGTCGCTAACTTGAGAGAATCAGGCGTTTGCGGCGGTGTTCCTAAGCCAATGAATTGGCGGGCGAGCCAACGTTTTCTCGTCAAGCCTGCTTGCACAAATCTCTCGCAAACTTGGGACTCGTTATCCAAATTCGCGTTATCGCGCCTCTATCATGAATATGATCGAACCTGTTGCTGCGGCACCCGATGAATCGCCGCTGACGGTACCCACGTTAAGTGAGGCGTTGACGATTCCATCCTCATTGGAACATGTAACGCCTCCCGCGGTCAGTGCCACGAGACGGCCGGCTGCGCGCGAGCTCGCAAGCTGGCGCGTGCTCAAGATGTGGGTCAATGGCGAATCGCTGAGTGAGGCCGTTACGGTCAAACTGATTGGCGTGCACGAAGGCCATTCGATCGTCGTCACGGCCCCCGAAGACTCCAGCGCATTCGACCTTCGCGAAGGCGCTTTGTATCGCTTCCGCAGCTTCTCTGGCGAGTCGACGTATGAATTCACGGCACCGCTGGTTCGCAGCTGCAGCGAACCTTTCGAGTACCTGCACATTGGCTGGCCTGCTCAACAGCACGTTGAAAAACGAGACTTGCGGGCCGCGACTCGCGTCAAGACAGAGCTCCCGTGCATGGTGTACCCCGGCACGCAGGCGAACGGGCGCTTTGTGAAGGGGACCATAAGCGACCTTTCGACCGGCGGTGCAGCAATAACACTGCACGACGAGCTCACCGTTTTCTACGATGAAGTGAAGATCGTTTTTCAGGTCGCCGTGGCCGATCAGGAGATGATGATCGAGGCCCGTGCACGGCCCGTTCGCAAACCTGATGATTCCGGTGAGCAAGTCATGGGGGTTTCGTTCGTTGCGCTTGCTCCGACCGAAAAGATGGCACTGCACGCTTTCGTCAACGCCGGGCTCGTGCGCGAGTTGGAAATTCCGCTCTACGCTCGACACTGAGCCGTAGGTAGCAGTAACACTAAGGGTTGCCGCAAAATCGCAGCCACAAAAAAAGCCCGCGGTCGCGGGCTTTTGTTTGCGGTGCGGTAACTCAGTGCACCAGATCGGTCGATCCCGTCTGAACCTGCGCCTTGCCCTTCCCGGCACGGGCCGGGGGCTCGCACAAACCGCAGACATAATTCTTGGTCAATTCAAACGTGTGTGTCACAAACTTTCCGTTGCACTTTGAACACGATGTCAGTGTCACCATGCCGGCGTCTACAAACTTGACGAGTCTCCAGGCGCGTGTCACCGACAGCAGCGGCTCGAGTCCCTGCGCTCGAATCTGCTCGAGGTACAGCTCGTAGGCTTTGATGATGCCGTCAATCTCTTCGAGTTCGCTAGTCTTGTCCAGATACTCATACATGTTAAGGAACAGCGATGAATGAATATTCGGTTGCCACGTCATGAACCAGTCTGTGGAGAACGGCAGCATGCCGCGCGCGGGCGATTCACCCTGCACTTCCTTGTAGAGACGCAACAGGCGCTCGTACGACAGGTCAGTTTCCGATTCGAGCACCTGCAGTCGCGCGCCGAGCTTGATCAACGCAATCGCGCGCTGGATCTGCATGCTCTCGGAAACGATACTTTTGATACGCATGATGATTCTCCCAACAGACGGTTCGTTTGCCCGACTACGCGGTGACGCTGTTCAACTGTCCGGCCATCACGATATTTGCATGCAAGCCCGCGACTGCTGCGCCGGTAGCACTCGACTTCGGCTTCGAATGGCTCGTCAGCAGGCTCCAGACCATATCGTCGTCGAATCGAAATCGGAGGATCAGTTGATTCGATCCGGCGATCTTCATCAATTGCGCAGGGCTCAGTTGATCGATGATGCCTGCCACTTCTTCGGAAACGCCCAACCGGTACAGTGCCTGCGCCTTGTCGGCGCGGATCATGTGCTGTGCCAGAACAAGGTAGGCCAGATTGGCTTCACGGATCTCTTGCAGAAGTTGTTCGTTGCTCGGGGCGATGGTGCTCATTCGGTTGCTCCTGGTTCGCTGGTTAGGTTGATGCTGGTTTGGTTTTGAACACGTTTCGAAGTGACGCCATTGTGGGAAACAGCCGCAATTCGATGAATCAGCGTGTAGCCATGATCCTTGTCGGTATGCCGCTCGTCAGCGTGTAAGGTTTTTTCCTACAGAAACGCTGGGTATTCGATTTAAGTAGCCAACGACGGTGCCGTTAATAGAGGTGCGCGAGGCACGCGCGCCGCTGCTACGTCGATGGACGAATGGATGGCAAGCGTGCTTCGTCCGAAGTGATGTGAATTTGGTTTCCTCCCCCGCCTTCGCGCCGGTCAATTGACCGGCGTTTTTTTTTTCGAAAAGCGCTTGGATCGGCCCTCCAATCGGACGATGGCTGATCCCCCATCATCGGTACATTGCTATTGCCTGTGCACATAAACACGGACACGCCCTGTCGGGAAAAGTCATGCCAAACGATCTATGCGAAGTGGTCGAAGTAGCCAAGCCGGCCACGCCTAGGCCAGCATCGCTGCGACCCAGTGTGTTGCATCACTACGAAGCCATCGCACTAGCAAGTAGCGAGATGCGGGCGGCTGCGCAAGCAGCAAATTGGATTGAGGTTGCGCGCCATGAAGAACGCTGCGGTGTGCTGATCGCAGTTTTGAAAGCGGCAGCACGCTTCCCGAATGCAACGTTGAATGCGATGGAGGATGAGTGCCGCGTGCAATTGCTCCGCCAGATTTTGAATGATGACGCGCAGATACGTGGTTACTCCGAGCCCTGGATCGAACCGATTACTGCGTATATATCGACCGCGCGCTCGCGCTAGAAAATCAAGCAGCAGATGAGCCTTACGACGCCTTTTCCGGAACCCGATTCGCCAGAGCTCGAACGCTTCGCGATCTATTCGCGCACTGAAATCGTCGCTTTGTTGCGCCAACTACGCGACAAGCAGGTTCTGGTCACGCTGTACTACGATCAGTCGGCCGGCTTTACGGTCAGCAACGTGCTCGACGTAAATGAAGGGTTCGAAGAGCTTATTTTGGATCGCACGTCTGACGCCAATGTGCAACGGGCGATCTACGCATCCAAGCAACTCATCGTGGTCGCGTTCCTTGACAACGTCAAACTACAGTTTTCAGTTGGAACGGCAGAGGCGGTTGACTATCAGGATCGCCCATCGTTTCGTGTCAGGCTGCCGCAGCAGCTGTTGCGGATGCAGCGGCGCAACTCGTATCGCAGGCAGCCGCCTGCGATGCGTCCTGCGACGTGTCTGGTCCCATCGCCGCGAGAGCCCGGTCAGTACGAATCGGTGCGCGTGCTCGACTTGAGCGTCGGCGGTATTGCCTTGTTCGTGCATCCGATCCAGTTTGACCTGCCGGCCGAGCACAATCTCGAGAATTGCTATCTTGATCTGCCCGACGTCGGGCAGATCACCGTTGCGCTTCGTGTGCGCTATGTAGACGCGCAGACGGGCGCCGACGGCGTACGCCGCTGCGGTTGCGAGTTTGTCAATCTGAGTGAGTCCGCTGCGCGCATGCTGCAGCGCTACCTGAACAAGCTCGATGCCGCGGCGCGTTCGCATCCTGCCGCCCCCGACGCAGCGGCTGCGTAACGCCAAGCCTAAAAAAAAGGCGCCGTGGCGCCTTTTTTGTTTTTGGACTGCGGCAATTACCGCGCGGTGCCCAACGAGGCGGGATACATGTCGTTCCAGGTACGTGCGTACTGCGATCCAGTGCCAATCCATGCGACGGTGCCGACCGACAGCGCCGCTGTATACAACGCAGCAATCAGCTCTGCACCCTGTTGGCGGCACGCGATGCGCACGGCACACAGCAGATGCAGGTGATCGGCTGCGTAGCGACGCTCGACGATCTTCATGCTGCGATTGATCGGTAGCAACGACTCGGGCAATCCGGCAACACCTCTGCGGCCTTCGAGCGCCCGTGCAGCGGTGTCCTCGAACCAAACAAACAACTCGGTCGGCGCCGCACCGGGCGTGCCGGCAGCCTCTGCAGGGATGGCAGGCTCGCTATGCGGTCGATCAACGCTTAAAGGCTTCGTTGCGCTCTCAGCGAGTTGTTTGACGAGTTGATTGCGAGTCATTTGTAAATCCTTTGTCCACACTGATCATTCTGTTGTCAATCGTTGGATCGGCTCGCGGTAGCGCTTCTTTAAAACGCGGTATGTCGTGTGTGCCTGTCGATGGCATGGGAAAGCCTGCGATTTCATGCCATTCCAAATGTGCCGAGCAGACGAGCGGTCGGTGCGATTGAACGTCGCATCGCAAGAAGCGTTCGGCAACCTTTGATTTGTTTCGCGTTTTCGGATTGTCAACGCGACGCTGTGCGATTGCGGATGCGGAGTGCGAATGCACACAGATGTTCTGCTTTTTCGCCACCTATTGACGGATAGCAGCTTCTTGTGTGCACCTAAAGTTCAGCCACATGAAGAACGACGCCTTTTTATACGACGCGCTTTACCAGGCGCTGAACAACGGTCAGCTCGACGGCAAGACCGTGGAGCAGTTGCGCCCCAATGCTCTGCTCGAATGCGACTATGTCAAGCAATACACGCCGCTGGTGCGACGTCTCGCGCATCAGATGATCGCGAGGTTGCCCGCCAACGTGGAACTCGACGACATGATCCAGGCCGGAATGATGGGCCTGATGGATGCGGTCACGCGTTTCGAAGTCGCTCAGGGCACGCAGTTTGAGGTGTACGCGACCCAGCGCATTCGTGGAGCGATGCTTGACGAGTTGCGGGCCAACGATTGGCTTCCGCGTTCGGCGCGGCGCAGTCAGCGCGATATCGAAAATGCAATTCATCGCCTTGAAGGCAAGCTTTCCCGCGCCCCGCACGAAACCGAAATTGCCGGTGAGCTTGGTCTTCCGCTACCGCAGTACCAACAGATGCTGCACGATGCCCGGGGAGCCCATCTGGTTTATCTAGATGATCTCGGGGGCAAAGGCGATGATGAAGACTATCTTGAACGCCATGTCGTTCGCGATGCGCTCGAGCCCGCCGAAATTCTGAACGACAAGCGCTTCCGTCATGCGTTGGTTGATGCCATCGACGAGCTGCCGGAACGCGAAAAATTGCTGATGAGCTTGTATCACGAGCAAGATCTAAATTTGCGCGAGATCGGCGTCGTGATGGGGATCACCGAATCACGCGTGTGCCAGCTGCACAGCCAGGCGATCGCGAGATTGCGCGCCCGTCTCAAGAACTGGTAGAACGCTAGCGCGTCCCGCGCATGCCCGACGTACCGAGTGCTTTCAGTTGTGCCGCGTCGCGCGCAAAAATTTCAAGTGCGTCGTTTTCACCGTGTCGCATTGCGCGGAAAGCACTGGCCTGTGGAGCGAGCAGCCATAACAAATGACGTTTGCGGGCCTCGGCTTCGGCCAGCCCTGCAGCGTCGTCTGCGATCAACGCTTCGCTTTCGTCGTGCAATGCCTGGATAAGCTCCGCGAACAGGCGCGCTGGAGCGTCAGATGGAAGCGAAGAATGCGTATACATGAAGACCTGTCAGTGGTTTGGGCCGGCGCGTTGCGAATGCAGATAGAGCGCGTTGATCAGGTTGGCGGCTATCGCTGCCGCATTCGCGCAATAGCGCCCGTCGACGACCGCGCTACGCAGCGCGAGGACCCGGCTTTCGGCACATGTTTCGTGCGCAAGTCGGAGTTCCGCGCAAAGATGAGCGGGTAGGTTTGAACGCGCCAAGATGGTCACGTCTCAAAGTTCGGCAAATCGCTGTAGAACTTTAGAATTGTTGCCGATCGGCGTTAACCGTGCCTCGGTGCATTATTCTTTGCATCCTTATCCTTGAGCTCGAACGCCGATTGCGTCCGCGTGGCTGAATTTCCTTCCGTAACGCACCGCACTGGCTCGCATGATTCGCCGGGCGGAAGCGCGTCTGGCACTCCGGCGTCGGCTCCCGCTGTCGTGTCCAATGAGCGTGCGCTTGCGCTTGGATTGCCTGGAAGCCTTGATCCATTACCGGTGGCGCGGCCGGCTGCACGCGACCCTGTTTTCTCACAGCCGCTGGTTGCCGTGCCTGATTTGCTTGGGTTGAGCACGGCGGGCGATGGCACGGCTGCCTTGGCGGCGCGGCCGGCCGACACGGTCATCGAAACGTTGCTCGCAGCCGCTCACATCGGTCTGGCCTTGTTTGATCGCGATCTGAACTACCGGCTGTGGAACAACTGTCTCGAAGAGATTTTCGACGCACCCGCGGATGCGGTATTGGGACGGGCGGTCGATGCCGACAAAGGGCTCAACCAGTTACCGGATCTGATCGCGGAACTTAGGCGGATCCACGAACTTGGCGAGCGGACGCCCATCGAGCGCGAATATCCGTTGCCAGGCTCTCAGTTGCAATGGGTCAGAGTGAAGCTGGCTCCGGTGTTCGCGATCGACGGACGGTTTGATGGCGTGTTGCTGACATGTGAGCGGATCGATCGCGAGCGGTTCGCTCAAAATTCATTGGGGGCGTTGCGTCAGGCACTTGAATCAGTCGGCGAAATGGTGTTCGAGATAGACGGCCAAGGCCTCGTTCTCGACGCGAACGACGCCGCGCGCCAGCGGCTCGGCTATGAACGCGACTCGCTGGTTGGTATGTCGCTTGCGCAGATCGATACAGGGCTGGCGACCGACACGACAGGCGGCGGATTCGGACTTCTTTACGAACAACTTCAGGTTCGCGGCTCGTACCAGGGCGACACGCGGTACAAGACACGTTTTGGCGCTGAGTTCGCGGTTGAGACGGTGCTGCAGCGGGTTCAGCATGACGGTCGCGAGTTCATTCTTCTGCTCGCGCGCGATGTCGGAGTGCGCAAGAAGGCGGAATCGGACCTGACCGAAAGTGCCGAGCGGTTTCGCGCGCTGTTTGACGAAAGTCCGGTTGCCGCATTACTGCTCGACAGCGAGTTCCGGCTGATTGGTATCAATCGTGCCGCGTGCCAGACCCTCGGCTACGACGTCGATGAACTGCTCGGCCGCGATCCCGAAACGTTGCTGCATGCAGACGACCGCGCGTCGCATCGGCAAGCACGCGCAGAGATGCAAAGCGGTGCGATTGAATCCGAATCGGCCGAGCGGCGTTTCATGCATCGAGACGGGCGTGTGGTTTGGACCAAGCTGTCGATGCGTGCAATCGCTTCCGAGAGCGGCTTGCGGCACGTCCTGCTGGTGCTCGAGAACTTTACCGACCGCAAGATTTTCGAAGAACAGCTGCAGGTCGCGCTGCGCGATCAGCAGACGTTATTCGAGACGATGTCGGTCGGCGTTGCTCAGACCATGTCAAGCAAGATCCTGCTCGCGAACCGCGAGTTCGCCGAGATGTTTGGTTATAGCGACGGCGAAGTGATTGGCATGCCGCTATGGGACCTGTGCATCGATCGTCACCACCGCGCACCGAACGAAGTGTCCGGTATGCCGGTGGTTCGAGCCAATCAAACGACGAGCGGCGAGGTGGTTTTGTTCCGGCGTGACGGCGAGCCGGTGTGGTGCCTGGTGCAGGCGCGCCCGATCCAGTCCGAAGAGCCTGGACTCGAGGCTCTGCGTGAAGCGATTTACACGTTCCAGAATGTGTCAGAAAGCAAGCGTCACCGCGAGGCGCTGTCGCGTTCGCTGCACGAACTGAAGGATCAGGGGGAAGAGCTCCAAAGCGCACTTGCGCAGCAACAACTGATCTTTGACACGGCATTGGTTGGCCTGCTTTTCGTGCGCGACGGCCGGCCGGTTCGCGCCAACAGTGCGATGGAAGATTTGCTGGCATGCGAGCCCGGCGCACTGGTTTCGCAGATGCAGCTTTTTTCGCATCCGACCGATCAGTTGTTGTTGGCGAGCCTGTCCGAACACTTCACGCGCATCCATGACACCGGGGTTACCGAGTTTGAGCTGCACATGTTCCGCCGCAAGGGCGCGCCGATCTGGGTTGCGGTGCAGGGACGTGCTGTCAATTCGGAGCGGCCTGAATTGGGCTACATCTTTGCGTTCGTCAACGTCGACGAGCGCAAGCGCTCGGAGCGCGAGCTGCGTGCGACGCTGTCTGAATTGCAACTTATCTTCGACAATGCACTGGTAGCCGTGCTGTACGTCGCCAATGACTTGATCGTCAAGGCAAACGCGGCGACTGAGCAGCTGTTTGGTTACGACGCGCGCGACTGGGACGAATTGCAGATCTCCTCGTTGTTTGCGGCGGCAAGCGATTGGGATGACATTCGCGAACTGCCGCTTGCCGAGGCGGAGACTGGTGACGACGCGGGAGCGGTACCAGAAGCGATGTCGGACGCGTCGGTCGACCCGGATGTCGATGCCGAGCCGAAAACCAAGGTACCCGACGGTGGCGTTTCGTTCGAGCGGCGTATGAGGCGTGCCGACGGCACTACATTCTGGTGTGCCGGATATGGCCGTCCAATTGACCCCACCGCGCCTGATCGTGGCGTGATCTTGACGCTGGTCGATGTCGATGCACGCCGCCGCTCCGAGGAGGAGCTGCGTCGCGTTCGCAACTACCTCGATCTCGTCGTCGAAAATCTGCCGGTGCTGGTTTCCGTGCGCGAGGCTGAGAGCGGGCGCTTTGTCAGCTTGAACCGTGCGGGAGAAACGATGACGGGGTTGACGCGCGATCAGGTGATCGGCCGCACCTGGGGCGAGATTTATGCGCGCCAGTTTGCAGATCTGTACCTGGAGCTCGATCGCAAGGCGCTTTCCAGCGGAACGCAGGTGGACCGTCCGCGCGACGTAATGCTGCGTGCCGATGGGAAGCGGCTGACAATCAATCAGCGCGTTGTCCCGTTATTTGAGTCCGAACCCGGACGCTCCGGGGCCGCTGGCGACTCCAATGCACGTTACGTTATGTCGATTTCGATGACCTGTCCGAAGAGGTGCGCGCAGAAGCGGCACTGCGCGAAACCGAGGCGCGGTTTCGTCAGTTCGCAGAGAATATCGATCAACTGGTGTTCATCATGAGCGGCGATTTTTCGGCAGCGCTGTATGTAAACCCGCGCTACACCACGTTGATTGGTGCTCCAGTCGCCGAGTTGCTGGATGATCCCCGTAGCGTGATGCGGCACGTTCATTTCGAAGATGTGCCAGTTGTCAATCGAACGTTGCCCCGCCTGATCGCTCGCATGAGGCGCTTGCGGCGCTCCGAATTCACCGCGCGTATCGATCACCCGTCGCGCGGCGTGCGCAATGTCAACGTGCGACTAAGCCCGGTGCGCATGGAAGACGGGGCGATTCGCGTGTTCGGCATTGCCGACGACGTAACCGAGCGGACCCGCGCCGAGCAGGAAAAAATGGAGCAGATCGTCAAGCAGCGCGACGTGCTCGTACGCGAGGTCCACCATCGCATCAAGAACAATTTGCAAGGTGTTGCGGGGCTGTTGCAGCAGACCGCTGAAGCACGCCCCGATGTAGCGGACATCCTGTCCGAAGCGGCGACGCAGATTCACGCAATCGCGCAGGTGCACGGGTTGCAGATCCGTTCCAGCGGAACACTGCCGGTCCTGGGCGTTGCCCAAGGTATTTTTTCGACGCTGTCGAATATGTTCGGCGTCGAGGTGCGGTTCGAGCCGCCGCCGCCTGACCTCTGGCGGTTCGGGTTGCCTGAAAACGAGGCAGTGCCGCTGGCGCTGGTCATCAACGAGCTCGGCACCAACGCAATCAAACATCGCGCGACCCGTCAGGACAACATCATGGTCAAGGTCACCACGCGTCCGGACGGGATGGAGTTTGCGATCGAGAATCCTGGGACGTTGAAAGACGGTTTCGACCTGGCTCAAATATCGGCAAGTGTGTCCGGTCTGGGGCTGGTGAAGGCATTGCTGCCGCGGCGAGGGGCGCGACTGACGGTCGAGCGCGTAGGTGCCGTGGTTGCTACGCGGTTGTATCTGTTTCCGCCAGCGATTCGCGAAGACTCCATTTGAGATTTATTCCATCGTTCGAATTGGGCTGGGCTGCGGCACAATCGGGGGGTGGAACGCGAACTGACCATGAAGAATGAACAACCCCTAGTGATGGTGGTTGACGATGACCGTCTGGTGCTGGCGACATTGGTTGCCGGGCTCAAACAGGCGGGGCTCGAGGTGATCGAGACCGACAATGGCGACGACGCGATTTTGCTGGCGCGCAAACACAAGCCGAGGCTCGCTATTCTCGACATGCGCATGCAGGGCAAATCGGGAATGGATGTCGCGCGTTATCTGGCTGCCAATACCGACACCGGCTTTATGTTTCTGTCGGCGTTTGGAGACCAGGACATTGTCGATGAAGCAATGAAAATGGGTGCGCTTGGGTATCTGGTCAAGCCGCTCGACGTTCGGCAGATCGTGCCGGCAGTACGTGCTGCAATGGCACGCGCGGGCGAAGAGAAAACAAGTGCGGCCCCGGGCCCGGCAGTGGAAAACCGGAACGACCTGATTGCGGTGGGCATCCTGATGGAACGGCTGCGTCTCGATTTCGCAGGCGCGCTGGGCGCATTGCAGGCGCAGGCGAAGACAGAAGGCAAGCCAGTCGCGGAGCTTGCCACCCATATGGTCGACGCCGCCAATCGATTGAACTCAATTCGCCGCTAGAACGCTTCGCCGTCAGCTTGCGCTTGCGTCGACCTTTGCAAGCGTGAAATAAAACGTTGCACCATGACCTTGTGACGGCGCTGGCACGGCTTCCGCCCAGATTCTCCCGCCATGGCGACGGATGATCTTTTGCACCGTCGCCAATCCGACCCCCGTACCGGCAAATTCGTTGGAGCTGTGAAGCCGCTGAAACAGACCGAACATTTTCTCGGCGAAGCGCATATCGAACCCGGCTCCGTTATCGCGCACAAAAAATACCGCCCCTTGACCTTCGTCACACCCAAATTCGATACGCGCAGCACGACTCTTGGCGCTGAACTTGGCTGCGTTGCCGAGCAGGTTCTGCAGAACCAGGCGGAGCAAAGTCGGGTCGCCGTTGGCTCTGATATTTGGCGCAATGACGAATTCAATTGAGCGTGTCGGCTCCGTGGAGCGAATCTCGCTGCCCAAATCATCGGCGAGCTCGCGCGCGATCTGGGATAAGTCGACCCGCTCACTCGTTAGCTCACGGCTCGTCATGCGAGACAAATTCAGCAGCGTGTCGATCATCGTATTCATGCGCTGACTCGCAGCGACAATGCGGCGCAGGTGATCGCGTCCAAGATCGTCGAGCGGCTTGCCGCGGTCTCCATAGTCCTCAAGCACGATCGTGGCAAACCCGTCGACGATCCGAAGCGGCGCGCGCAGATCATGCGAAACCGAATGTGCAAGGCCTTCGAGCTCGCGCGCAGCGTCGTCGCATTCGCGGGTGCGCCTGGAGAGCTCGCGTGTGCTCGCTGCAAGCTCGAGCTCGTGCTCGCCGAGCCTGGCCTGCAATTCGGCCGCACGCGCCCCGTCGGGTGTCGGTGAACCCGAGGCGGACGTTTCGTCAGCGGCGACCGAATCAGCGTTGGTCGCTGCTGGACGGCGTCGCTGCACGACAGCGACTGCGACCAGCACGATCAGCGCACCGACGCCAACAGCGGCGAGCAACATGCCCGCATCAGGCCGCGCACCGGCGCCAACAGTCGCCGCGCCCAACGCACATGGCGGTGCATAGGCCGCAAGCGCGCCCATCAAGCGCCTAAATTGCCGGGTCATCGCCGGCAAGTTCCCGTATTCATCACTCGCATCGCGGCGATTGTGCAGCATCGGGCAGTGGGACGCGAGAACCGCGCCAGCGGGTCGCCAAAGTCGCTCGCGCGCCAGCCGAAATGCCCTTCTAACGATGCCTTTTTCAAGCGGGTGTCCGGCGCCGTTCGGCACTAGCCTGCGCACTGCGAAGACGTGTAACCCATGCGTGACCCCAATCACCGATCAACTCCGATGCTGCCCAACTTTTCCTGGCTGATTTCCCGCCTGGGGCAGCGCCTTGATACAAGCATGCGCATCTTGCGCGTCGGCACGGCCCCGGCCTCACGAAGTTCAAATTCGGTCGTTCTACCGGCAACGCCATCGCGCTTCCGATCAATCGCGTGGCCGCTGATTGGCGTCCTTGTTTTGGTCGCCGGTTGGACCGTGGGGATCAGCTACTACTTCCACCATCAGAGCGCCGAGCGACAGTTTCTTGTCGAACAGCAGTCGCGCGGAGCCCGCGCGGCGCGCCTGGTCGAGTCAACAATTCTGTCCGATTACGCGGCGGTGGAGCGCAGCGCGCGCGCACTGTCTGAGCGCAGTGACTTGATCGCAGCGCTTTCCAGGAGAACTGATGCGGCCCGTGCGGTTCGCGAATGGGCGCAGAAGGAAGGCAAGAGTGCACGCGGCGGGCTTATCGAGGTCCGCGATGGGCGCGGTGGTTTGATCGAACGGACCGGAGAAGCAGGCACCCAGCGCCTCGATGAAGAGGAGAGCCGACAAGGCGTCCGGGATGCATTGCTTGGCCAGGACAACATTGTGGTGATCGAGCGCTTGCAAGGCCTGACGATCCGCGCAGCGGCCCCCGTTCTCGCCGGCAATCAAATTATTGGCGCTATCGTGGTTGAGCGTTTGATCGGCGAGCGATACCTGGATCAGCTGGCCAACCAGCTCGGCGCCGAGGTCGCACTGCTGGCACACGATCGGGTCCTGGGCGCGAGCATGCCGCCCGAAGACGCGGCGTGGTTGCAGAAAGCACGCGCGGGTATTCAAACGGGCTCGACGACCCACATCGAGCTCGACGGCAACGAGGATTTGTCGTTGCGACCGTTGCCGATCACAGATCAAGCCTTGGCCGTTGCCGTAATGGTTTCGAACAAGATGGCGTACGAAACGCTATCGGATTCAAGCCGAGCCTTTGGCGCGGTGGTGCTGTTCACGATTCTGGCGACCGTGGTCGCCGGGCTTTACCTGACACGCCACCTTATCCGGCCGATCAAGGCATTGACCGAACGGGCAGAAGAGTTGTCGCTGCGATATGCCGGCCGCGCCACCCAGCACAAGGGCGACGAACTCGACTCGCTGGTGGGATCGTTTGACGCGATGACCACGGCTTTGCTGTCGCACTCAGATCGTTTGTCGCAGGCGCATATGACGGAGCTGCAGGGAAGCCTCGAGCTGCAGCGCCAGTATGCGGTGATGCGACTGTTGCGCGGCCTTGCAGCGGCAGCCAATGAGTCGGATTCGGTCGAGCGCACGTTGGAGCGCGCACTGAACGAGATCGGGAGCTACCTCGACTGGCCACTTGGACGCGTGGCCATCCTGCCCGATTACTCGGAGGACCGGAGCCTGCCGCCGCGTTCGCTGTGGTTCGCGCGCGATCCGGAGCGTTTCCGCGATTTCATCGAAGCAAGTAATGGCATTGCGATCGTGCCCTCACCGAATCACCTGATCGGCCGTGCGTATTTGTCGGGTGTACCGAACTGGGTTTCAGATCTGTCGCGCATGACCGAGTGGAACCGGCTCGATGTTGCGCTGGCTGCCGGCCTGCACACCGGTGTAGTGATTCCAGTGATGGCGCACGGGCACGTGGCCGCGTTTATCGAGTTCTACAGTGATCAACGTGTCGATGCGACCAACGCGTGGCTCGAGTTGGTCGAGGCGGTCGGCGCCGAGTTATCGCGCGTGGCAGAGCGCCAGCGCGCCGAACGCGAATTGCGCCAGCGCGAAGTTGAAGCAAGCCGACTCGCCATGGTCGCGTCGCGCACCGAACAAATGGTGTTGATACTCGACACCACGGGCCGCATCGAGTGGGCCAATGATGCAGTGATGCGGTTCTCGGGCCTTGGCATGCAGGAAATGCGAGGCAAGCTCGCGCATAGCCTGATGGGCGGCTCGCGCACGGACCCGGCCGCCGTGGCACAGATCGGG
>JACCYC010000180.1 GCA_013696665.1 Burkholderiaceae bacterium
TTGTACGCAGGTCCGGCTCCGTATAAGGAATCCCCAACACCAGCATTCCCTGATGCAGCAACGGAAGCATCATCGACAGCAGCGTTGATTCCTGACCGCCATGCATCGAGGTGGTCGACGTAAACACTGCAGCGGGCTTTCCGACCAACGCCCCCGACAGCCATTGTGCCGAAGTCGAATCGATGAAGTGCTTAAGTGGCGCGGCCATGTTGCCGAAGCGCGTCGGCGAACCGAGCGCAAGTCCAACGCAATCCTCAAGATCGCGCAGTTCAACGTACGGAGCACCTTCGTCGGGAACGGCAGGCGCAACGGAATGCACAATCGCGGACACCGGCGGCACCGTTCGCAGCCGGGCCTGCACTCCTTCCACATGTTCGATGCCTTGTGCAACGGCCTCGGCCAACAGCCGCGTTGCGCCGCTGCGCGAGTAGTACAGGACGAGGATATCCACTGAATTGATAGTCCGGTGTGATTCGCGCCGTGAGCAACGCTCGCTATTATCGCCGCACGATGCGCCTGAATATCAACCCATGGCTGGACCGCTATCCGTGGCTCAAAAGATTTCACGACGTGGCGATATTCGCGCAGCGGCGTGCGCACGACGTCAAGATGGCACAGGTTGCGGGCAGTCTGACGTTTACAACGATGCTGACAATCGTGCCGCTGTTTGCCGTCGCCCTCGCATTGTTCACGGCGTCCCCGCTGTTCGTCGAATTTCGTGGCGCGGTCGAAAACGCCGTTTTGAAAGCACTGCCCGGAGAGATTTCCGGGACCGTGCTGGGCTACATCAACGAGTTCGCGCTAAAGGCAACGCGGCTGACCGCGGTAGGGCTGATCTTGTTGACTGTCACCGCATTCGCAATGATGGTGACGTTTGACCGCGTACTGAACGATATCTGGCGGGTTCGAAATCGGCGTCCATTGACGCAGCGCATTCTGATCTATTGGGCGATCCTGACACTGGGCCCTTTGCTGATCGGTGCCAGTTTGACCGCAAGCTCATACCTGTGGTCATTGTCGGGCGATGCAGTTAAGCAACTACCACCGGCGCTGCGTGGAGTGCTCGATTTCGCGCCGGTAATCATCAGCGGCTTTGCCTACGCGGCGCTCTATGTGTTCGTTCCGAATCGCTCGGTGGCATGGCGCGATGCGCTGATCGGCGGCTTCATTGCAGCGGCCCTGGCGGAATTTTTAAAGCAGTCGTTTGGTGTCTTTGTATCGCGCGGCACCACCGGATCCGTGTACGGCGCGTTCGCTGTGCTCCCGCTTTTCCTGATTTGGATTTATCTGTCGTGGTACGTGCTGTTATTCGGCGCTGCAATCACTGCGACCCTTCCCAGGTTGCGCACTACAAGATTTTCCGACGAGTTGCGCGCCGGCGACCAGTTCGTGACATCGGTCGCGCTGTTAAAGGCATTGCTGCTTGCGAAGGGAAGCAAGACGCCCGCGTTGAAGCCGCCGGAGCTTGCCCGCCAGATCAAAACTTCGATCGATGAAACAGAGCGATTGCTCGAGACGCTCGAGCGTCTTGAATATGTGCGCAAGGTGGCGGTGACGCATATTGGGCGACGTACCGAGCACGAGTGGGTGCTGTTATGCGACGAGAACCAGATGACATTGAAGCCTGCCTACGAGCATCTGGTGCTTGATCCCAGCAACACATTGATCAATGGAGACGATCTGGGCCTGCGTGCAATGCGCACGCGTTGGTTTCAGCCCGAGTGGCTCAAAACCCCTTTAATCAAGGAACTTTCCGATCCGCATGGCGACAAGCCGGTCCCGCAGCGCTGACGTCGGAGCGTGACACGTCGCCGCAGCCGAATCAGCGCGCGGTGCGGCTGAACGAGCGGGCGGCAAAGTGCAGCAGCGCCTCGCGCACACCATCCGGGTTTTCTGCCATCAAAGCGTGGCCAGTGCCGCGCAGGTTTACCACCGTCGCGTCGCTGCAGGCATCGATCAACGGCCCTGCACCGCGGGCAGGTGTCATCGAATCGGATTCGGCAAGAATGAAGAGCACCCGGCAACTCAGCGCGGCGACCGCATCAAGTCCGCGCTGATAACTATTGCATGCGGCGAAGTCGGAATGCAGAACGTTTGAGCCGCTGCGTTGCGCGATGCGCTGCATCAGGCGCAGATTGCCCCATAGGGTGGAAAATCCAGGCCCCGGGCTCGACGGCTTGCGGTTGAATGCGTCTATGGTCGCGCTGTGCGACCACACATTGATCATGTCCATCGCCGCGGGCGCGGCGTTTTTTGTGGCGTCGAGCAGCGCGGTGGAAACGCGCATCGGAAAGGCGGTAGCGATCAGCGCCACTCCGCAAACCTGGGTGCCGAGCCGCGTGGCCAATTCGAGCGCAATGAGCGAACCCATGCTGTGGCCGACCAGCACCAAGCGCTTCGACTCGCATGCACGAACGCCACCGGCGATGCGGTCTGCGAACGCTTCAATCGTTGACGGTACTGGCCCTTCACTTCGCATATGACCCGGGAGGTCGAGCGCAAGCACGCTGTAGCCGTGGTGCGCCATGTAGCGGCTTTGCAAGCCCCACACGCTGTGATCGTGTTCGCCGCCGTGCAGGAACACAACGGTAGGTTGC
>JACCYC010000259.1 GCA_013696665.1 Burkholderiaceae bacterium
AGTTGCGCCATTGTTCCGTATTCGTCGTCTTCCCCTTGAATCGCTAGCACGGGCGCCGAAATTTGCGGCAACATCGATTCGATGTTCCAGTTGCGAAAGGCCGGATCGAGCCAAATGTCGTTCCATCCCCAGAAAGCGGAATCCGGATCGCGATGATGGCGCGCAAGCTTAACCCTCAGGCTGGGTCCTTGCGTATCGGGGGTTACGTAGGCTTCGCGCGCGGCGACGATACTCGAGATTGAAAGATCTTCGACAAACAGGTGCGGCGCAAGCACCACGAGTCCTGCAACGTTTTTTGGGAAAGAGGCTGCATGGATCAAAGCGATTGACGCGCCGTCGCTGTGACCCACGAGCCACGGCGGTTCTGCGGCTGCGTCTACACCCAAAGCGTGCAGCAACGCCGGCAGGATCTCGGTCGCCTGCGAGTGCATGTACCCGACCGGCCACTTTTCGTGCGCAGGACGGGCGCTCGAATGCCCATAGCCAGGCCGGGAATAAATAAGTCCGCGAAAGTCGCCGGCGTCGCAGAGCTTTTGCGGCCAGCCGCGCCACATCGTGACCGACCCCAGCCCTTCATGAAGAAACACAAGCAGGGGTAAGGCCGAACTCGCTCCGACCCATGCGTATTCGAGCTCAAACTCGCGCGACCCCGAGACAACGCGCGCGCGCAGCACATCGGGCCCGTCATCCAATCGCTGCTTCCTTTTCGCGCAGTTTGAAGCGCTGGATCTTGCCGGTCGCAGTTTTCGGCAACTCGGACACGCATTCAATCAGCCGTGGGTACTTGTGAGGCGCGAGAATTTCCTTGACGAAACTTTTCAATTCTTCTTCTATCGCTTCTGTGCCGGCTGTTCCGTCTTTGAGCACGACAAAAGCCTTCGTCCGAGTTAACCCGTCGGCGTCGATCTTTCCGATTACGGCGGCTTCCAGCACCGACGGATGCTGCATCAATGCGGCTTCGACTTCGAATGGCGAAACATATTGTCCGCTGACCCGCAACATGTCATCGCCTCTTCCCGCGTAGCTGTAATAGCCGTCGCGGCTACGCGAGTACTTATCGCCACTTCGAGTCCACGAGCCGACAAACGTGGCGCGCGACTTTTCGCAATCGGCCCAGTACATCAGCGCCGCGCTCGGCCCCCTGACGTACAAATCTCCCATGACGTCGTTGCCCACGTCTGCGCCGGTCTCGTCGCGTAATTCGATTTCGTAGCCCGGTACCGGTTTCCCAGTCGTCCCGTACCGCACGTCGCCCGGACTATTGGAGATAAAAATATGCAGCATTTCAGTGGACCCGATGCCGTCAAGAACTTCGCAGCCGAAATGCGCGTTGAAACGCTCACCGATTTCCTTGGGCAGCGCCTCGCCAGCTGATGTCGCGATGCGCAAACTCACGCCGCTGCGCGGTGGCAATTCAGCCGAAGCGAGCATCGCCGCGTAGAGCGTCGGGACGCCGTAGAAAATGGTCGGTCGATGATCGACGAGGCGTTTGAACACCGCCTGTGGCGTGGGGCGTTCGGCCATCAGAACTACGGTCGCGCCGACCGATAGCGGAAATGTCAGCGCATTGCCAAGGCCATAGGCAAAAAAAAGTTTCGCTGCGGAAAAAACGACGTCGGATTCGCGCACACCTAAAATGGGCTTGCCGTACAGTTCCGCGGTCCAGTACAAGTTTGCGTGCGTGTGCACGGTGCCCTTAGCCCTGCCGGTCGAGCCGGAGGAATAAAGCCAAAATCCGATGTCGTCGGCGCATGTATCAGCCGGCGTCTGCGTTGGCGTGTGCTGCTCGATCAATAGGGCAAGCTCTGTAGCGTTGAATACCCGTTTGACTTCATTTGGTGTCGCGCTCATCGCCCGGCGCAGCACGGGAACCAATGAGCTCGAGACGAAGGCGGCCTGCGCGCGACTGTGCGACAGAACATAGGCGTAATCGTCGGGTGTCAGAAGCGTATTGAGCGCAACCGGAATCACGCCGGCATACAGGCAACCGAGAAACGCCACCGGCCACGCAGTCGTGTCATGCATCAGCAGCAGAACACGCTCTTCGCGCCGAATATCGAGCGCGGCCAGTGCTGCCGCAAATCGCCGCACACGTTCGTCGAGTTCGCCGTAAGTCAGCGTCCCCGCATCGTCGCGATACGCAATTTTCTCAGCGCGTCCCGCGTTCAATTCGAGGACGTGCGCGGCGAAGTTCAGCCGCGCAGCTGGCGGCTTTGCACGTGGGGGTGGGGTCATTGCTTCAATATCTGCAGATGCTCGCAAAATGCGTCTCAGCATAAGCCCGGAAGCGGTATCTTATGTGCGGTGCTGACCATCAGCGTCAATGGAATATGGGACACGACGATGGACGAAGCGGTCGACTATCAGACGCATCCGGACCGCTATGCGCATTGGAAGCTGGGTTTCGATGGCCCGGTCGCGCGCCTTACGCTTGACGTGCAGGAAGACCGCGGCATTCGAGCTGGCTACAAGCTCAAGCTTAATTCGTACGATCTTGGCGTCGACATCGAGTTGCACGATGCGCTGCAACGCATCCGCTTTGAACACCCCGAGGTTCGCGGCGTTGTGATTACGAGTGGAAAGGAACGCATTTTCTGCTCGGGTGCCAATATTTTCATGCTGGGTCTGTCGTCGCACGCGTGGAAAGTGAATTTTTGTAAATTTACGAACGAGACGCGCAATGGCATTGAAGACGCGAGCCGATACTCGGGGCTTAAATTCATCGCAGCATGCAATGGCACCACGGCGGGCGGCGGCTACGAACTTGCGCTGGCGTGCGACGAGATATTTCTGGTTGATGATCGTTCGTCTGCAGTCAGCCTTCCGGAGGTTCCGCTGCTCGGCGTTTTGCCCGGAACTGGCGGTCTCACAAGGCTGACCGACAAGCGCAAGGTACGCCACGATCTTGCCGATATTTTTTGCACCACGACCGAAGGTGTGCGCGGCGCGCGCGCCCAACAGTGGCGTCTGGTGGACGCAGTAGTGAAGTCGCAGCAGTTTGCAACTTCGGTGCAGCATCGCGCGCTCGAACTTGCGTCGCAAAGCGATCGGCCGGACGTGGCCAGCGGCGCAGTCGCTGTGGTGTTATTCCCGTTGAATCGCATCATCGACGACTCGGGTTACCACTACGGCTTTGTGGACGTCGCATTCGATCGTGCGGCACGGCGCGCAACGTTGACGGTCAGCGGTCCCTCGACCCCGCAACCGGCGACGATCAACGACATCGTCAACGCAGGCTGCGAGTGGTGGCCGCTTGCCATGGCGCGCGAACTCGACGATGCGATCTTGATGCTGCGAACGAACCAGGGCGAGCTGGGGACCTGGCTGCTGAAGACGCGCGGCGATATCGATGTCGTGCTCGCCATCGATGCAGTCCTCGAGACGCACCGAACTCATTGGTTTGTGCGCGAGACAATTGGCCTGCTGAGACGGACGCTCGCCCGGCTCGACGTCTCGTCACGCACGTTGTTTGCGTTGATCGAACCGGGGTCGTGCTTCGCCGGCACGCTGTTAGAGCTCGCGCTTGCCGCCGATCGGAGCTACATGGCATCGGAGAACTCGTCGATTGCGTTGTCGCCGATGAACTTTGGCAGCTATCCTCGGGTCGATCGGCTAGGGCGCATCGAAGCGCGCTTTTATCGCGAACCGGATCCGATCGGGCGCGTGCGGCAAACGATTGGCACGCGAATATCCGCACAAGCGGCGCTTGAAAGTGGGTTGATAACGGTGGCACCCGACGCGCTCGACTGGTCCGATGAGATTCGCATCGCCCTTGAAGAACGCGCCAGCTTGTCGCCTGATGCATTGACGGGCATGGAGGCCAACCTTCGCTTCGGCGTCGCCGAAACGATGGAGACTCGCGTTTTCGGCCGCCTTTCTGCGTGGCAGAACTGGATCTTTACGCGCCCGAACGCGGTGGGGGAAAGCGGGGCATTGAAGGTGTACGGCAGTGGTAAAAAGGCGCGCTTCGATTGGGAACGAGTATGAGCATCAACACGACGGACAAAATCCCAAACAATGTCGACCTTGTGGCGGACAAGACGCTGCAGCGTGCGTTGGAGCACTGGCAGCCCCGCTTCATCGACTGGTGGCGCGAAACCGGGCCCGACGGCAGTCACGGTTTCGAGGTTTACCTGCGCACTGCAATCAGCGTCGAGCGCGATGGCTGGGCAAACTTCGGCTACGTAAAGATGCCCGAGTATCGCTGGGGAATCTTCTTGAACCCTGTGCAGGGCGGCGGCACGATTGCTTTCGGCGATCACAAGGGGCAGCCGGTGTGGCAGGAGGTGCCGGGTGAACACCGCGCCAATCTGCGTCGCATCATCGTCACGCAGGGCGATACTGAACCTGCTTCGGTCGAGCAGCAGCGCCATCTTGGGCGCACAGCGCCGTCGCTGTACGACCTGCGCAACCTGTTTCAGATCAACGTGGAGGAAGGACGGCATCTATGGGCGATGGTGTATCTGCTGCATCGCTACTTCGGTCGGGACGGCCGTGAAGAAGCCGACGCTTTGCTCGAACGGCGCTCGGGCGATGCGGACAATCCGCGCATCCTCGGCGCTTTCAATGAGCGAACGCCCGACTGGCTTGCGTTTTTCATGTTCACGCACTTCACCGATCGCGACGGCAAGTTTCAGCTTAACGCTCTGGCGGAGTCAGGCTTCGAGCCGCTGGCGCGCACGACCCAGTTCATGCTGACCGAAGAGGCGTATCACATGTTCGTCGGGGAATCCGGCGTGTCGCGTGTGATCCAACGTACCTGCGAGGTCATGAAGCAGCTGAAGACCGACGATCCCGCTCAGGTCCGTGCGGCCGGGGCCATCGATCTGACGACGATCCAGCGTTATCTGAATTATCACTACAGCGTGACGATCGATCTGTTCGGCGCCGATCAGTCGTCGAATGCGGCAATCTTCTACAGCTCCGGTCTGAAAGGCCGTTTCCGGGAGGCGAAGCGAAACGACGATCATTTGCTGAAGGACGCGAGCTATACCGTGCTTGAACCCTCTGCAGGCGCGCAGCTGAGTGAGCGCGAAGTGCCAATGCTGAACGCACTGAACGAAGTGCTGCGTGACGATTTCATCCGCGATTCCGAAGCCGGCGTCGGACGCTGGAATCGAGTGATCGAAAAGTCGGAGCTGCCTGATCGGCTAACTCTGCCGCATAAGGCGTTCAATCGCCGCATCGGTTCGCTCGCGGATGCTCTCGTGTCACCGGAAGGTCGTGTGGTCGCCGAGAGCGAATGGAGCGCGCGGGCGCGCGACTGGTTGCCGACTGACGGCGATCGCGCTTTTGTCGCATCGCTGATGACGCGCGTCGTCGAGCCCGGCAGGTATGCGGGCTGGATTGCGCCACCGCGGGTGCCTGTCAACGGGCAGCCGATGGATTACGAGTACGTGCGCATAGGCTGAGGTGACTTTGCACTCAACGGACCGGAATAGCGGCAACATCATCGGCCGGCCGCGCGGTGGCGCGCCGGCCATTCAACACGAATCGGATTTCTATGGCGCTCGACACTGAGACGCTTGATCTGCTGCTCGAGTCCGTGCGTCGATTCGTCGCGGAGCGTCTGGTCCCGCACGAATCCGAAGTCGCCGATAACGATCGCGTGCCTCCGCATCTAGTCGACGAGATGCGAGCGCTCGGCCTTTTCGGACTTTCGATCGCGGAAGAATTTGGCGGGCTCGGACTCTCTATGGAAGAGGAAGTGCGCGTTGTCTTCGAGCTCGGGCAGACCTCACCCGCATTCAGATCGATTGTTGGCACAAACAATGGCATCGGCTCGCAGGCGATTGTGATCGCCGGCACTTCCGAACAGAAGCAGAGGTATCTGCCGCGTCTTGCGTCTGGAGACGTCATTGGTTCGTTCGCGCTAACGGAGCCCGATGCCGGTTCTGATGCGCTATCAATCCGCACATCGGCGAAGCCTGACGGCGACTATTACGTGCTCGATGGAACCAAGCGATACATAACGAACGCGCCCGTCGCGGGGTTGTTTACGGTGATGGCCAGAACACGCGCGGAGCGTGGCGCTGATTCAATCTCCTGCTTTCTGGTCGAAGCAGGCGCACCGGGTTTATCGCTCGGTGTGCCCGACCGGAAAATGGGACATGCCGGCTCTTTGACTTGCGATGTAATTTTTGACAATTGCCGGGTGCCGAAGACGGCGCTGCTGGGCGGCGTGGAAGGCAACGGTTTTCGAACTGCAATGAAGGTGCTCGACAAGGGTCGACTCAATATTGCTGCGGTTTGCGTCGGAATTGCAGAACGTCTGATCCGCGAAGCGGTGTTGTTCGCAGTTGCGCGCAAGCAGTTCGGGCAGCGCATCGCAGACTTCCAATTGGTCCAGGCGATGATCGCCGACAGCCGTGCAGAGAGCTACGCAGCGCGATGCATGGTGCTGGAAGCGGCGCGGAGCCGCGATAGGCGGGACACCGTCACCACCGAAGCTGCGTGCTGCAAAATGTTCGCGTCAGAAATGGTGGGCCGGGTTGCCGACCGAGTGGTTCAGATCTTTGGCGGCGCCGGTTATATGGCCGACTACCCGGTCGAACGTTTTTATCGTGACGTGCGTCTGTTCAGGATATTTGAAGGAACGACGCAGATTCTGCAGCTTTTGATCGCCCGCGAAACTATAAAGTCGATCGCTGGGTAATTAGCGCACCTTGTCGGCGGTTCGATGTCGTTGGAAGGCGCTTTCCTGCCAAGCGGTCGCTCGACGTCCACGACATTCGCGGGGGAGTTCTCGGCGGTCACCGTAAGGACGGAAGATCAGGCCTAAATCGCCGCATCAGCGCCCCGCTCGGCGCCGTAGATTGTCGTATCAGGACTGCAGGTCAGGTTGAATGGCACAAAGTGAACAGCTCTCGAAGAAACTTCTTCTGATTGCGAGGAAAGTGCTCAGGCAGAACTCGTCGCTCGCGACGTCGAAAAAAGTGGCCGCGTCGGTGCTCGTGAAGTGCCGCAGCTAGCTCGGCCCCCGATCGGCACGACGTAAGAGCGATGCTGTCGGCGGGCACAGACTAGAAGAAAGCCTGAATTCCCGTTTGTGCACGGCCGAGGATGAGTGCGTGAATGTCGTGCGTTCCTTCGTACGTGTTGACCACTTCCAGGTTCGCCATGTGGCGCACGATTCCATATTCATCGCTGATGCCGTTACCGCCCAGCATGTCGCGTGCGGTGCGCGCGATGTCGAGCGCCTTGCCGCATGAGTTGCGCTTCATGATCGACGTAATTTCGGTGGCAGCCGTTCCTTCATCTTTCATGCGCCCAAGCCGCAGGCAACCCTGCAATCCAAGCGTAATTTCGGTCTGCATGTCCGCCAGCTTTTTCTGTACCAGCTGATTGGCGGCCAGTGGCCGGCCGAATTGCTTGCGATCGAGCACGTACTGACGCGCGGTGTGCCAGCACGCTTCCGCTGCGCCGAGCGCGCCCCAGGCGATACCGTAGCGAGCCGAGTTAAGGCAAACAAACGGACCTTTCAATCCTTCGACGTTTGGGAGCTCGTTTTCTGCCGGGACGAACACCTCATCCATCACGATTTCGCCCGTGATGGAGGCGCGCAAGCCAAACTTTCCGTGGATTGCCGGTGCCGATAGCCCTTGCATGCCCTTGTCGAGGATATAGCCGCGTATGGTCCCAGCGTCATTCTTGGCCCACACGACGAATACGTCTGCAAACGGCGAATTGCTGATCCACATCTTCGCGCCACTCAGCTTGAAACCGCCGTCGACAGACTTCGCGCGCGTTTCCATATTGCCCGGGTCGGAACCATGGTTGGGCTCGGTCAGCCCGAAGCAGCCGATCAGTTCACCCGTAGCGAGCTTAGGAAGATATTTCTTTCGCTGCGCTTCCGACCCGAATTCGTAGATCGGCAGCATGACCAGCGAACTTTGCACACTCATCATCGAGCGGTACCCCGAATCCACGCGCTCGATCTCGCGCGCCACCAGGCCATAGCAGACATAGTTCAGCGACTGCCCGCCGTACTCGGTCGGCAACGTGGCACCCAGCACTCCGAGCTCACCGAGTTCGCGAAATATCGATGGGTCTGTCTGCTCGTGTCTGAATGCCTGCAGGATCCTCGGAGCAAGCTTGTCTTGCGCGTACGCGTGCGCGGCATCGCGCACCATCCGCTCGTCCGGCGTCAGTTGCTCGTCCAGCAACAACGGGTCTTCCCACTTGAACGAGGCCTTGAGCCTGCGGGTCGAATCCGGAGCGTTCATGTTGTCTCCCCAGGCACCGTCGGGTCGCGCCATACTGTGTTGAGTTGGCTCATAGCTCAGTTCTGACTTTCCATAGTTCGGGGAACAGTACAACGTCGAGCATCTTGCGCAAGTACGCGACCCCCGCAGTGCCGCCTGTGCCCGTCTTGAACCCGATGATGCGCTCAACGGTAGTCACATGGCGGAAGCGCCATACGCGAAATGCGTCTTCGAGATCCACAAACTCCTCGGCAAGCTCGTACAGCTCCCAATGTTCGCGCGGTGCGCGATAAACCTCCAGCCAGGCCTGCGCCACCGATTCGTTCGATACATGCGTCAGCGCGAAGTTTCGCTGCGTGATCGTCGGGTCAATCTTGAAGCCCCGCCTCACCAGGAGCCGCACGGCCTCGTCGTAAAGAGACGGCGCATCGAGCGCGTTTTGTAATGCCGGATGGATCTCAGTGTGTTCGTGCGCCTTCAGCGTCGCAGGCGCCTTGTTGCCCAACACGAACTCGATCTCGCGGTATTGCCATGACTGGAAACCAGAACTGCTGCCCAGGTGCGGCCGGATCGAGCTGTATTCGCTGGGCGTCATCGTCGCCAGAACACTCCACGCGTGCACCAGCTGCTCCATGATGCGTGATACGCGCGCCAGCATTTTGAATGC